>NZ_JBJQJO010000012.1:0-138060 GCF_046487395.1 Escherichia sp. WS1450 | reverse complement strand
TACTCCTCCGGCAGAAGCAGAAAAAGCTTATTATGCTTCCATCGGAAACGATGATCTGGCAGCCTGAGTTCACAGATAAAACACTCTCCAGGAAACCCGGGGCGGTTCACAATCCCTACTGTGATAGGTGCTGCTAAATACAACAAATAGAAATTTTCAGCACTTGTGATTTGCTCTATGCGGGTAGTTACTGATGACTTGCTCATGAACAAGACCGCCAAGTTTTGCCAGTTAAAGCCACACCATGAAAGAGCTATGTAACCCCATAAAGGATTTTTCAGACGCTCTTTAACAACATCTTTCACGGAATCTGTGATTGACTCATCACTCATTTAGAAATCTCCCTTTTGCTTTGTGTGACGATTTTATAGCTAACTGAATGATTTAGGGAATGAATTTTATGGTCACAATCGTTATATAGACCTGTATATAGCACTTTTCTAGGAGTCGAGAGAGGGATGACTGATACGACACAGCTTAACCCAAACAGAGCACGTGGAGATTCTTAATATATATCAATAAGTTACATTAAAAAGAGACTGTACTGATACTGCATAGAATCTGTGCATTACTGTATAGACACATGGGAAAATACCGTTAAATTGAATAGATACTCACCTGTTTATGGCCTGTTTTTACCTGTTCTATTGATGAGTGATTTCAGCCACGTTATTACTGACTGCATAGTGGTTTCATGCTGGTAAAAATCTTTAAAACTGATTTCTTTTAACTCAAACGATATCTTTACAGGTTCATCCATACTGGTAAGGATAGCCATGTAATCGCCGTTCACATAGCCTCGCGTAGGTGGGATGTTCTCTTCAGTTATACCTGCCCTTATAACCTTCCAAACTGAGTCATTGAAATTCATCACATCATTACAGAATCGTCCATGTGCTTCCATCATATTACTAACCAGTGCACCCGATTTAGGGCTAAGTTTGTTACCCATTGCATCCATCATTTGTAGTGACGATGCCAGATAATCCAGTTCAGCGATGATTTTGTAAGAGTTCGATTTAACCTCCCATTGCAACGACTCGTCTTTAGGTTCAGATATTGGCGTATGCAATCCATACTGACTATCAAATATTCTTCTTGAATCCTCAACGTATTGGATAGCTGAATAGTAACGTTTATGGAGATTGTGTACTTCTTTATAGAAGTTTTCAGCACTCTCAAGACGCTTGGTTTTAAACCAGTCATTAGCTTTGAATGCAGCCCAGACAGCGGTAGTAGCCATAGTGATATCAGCTAACATGCTGAAGAAGTCAGTTGTGTCACTCATCCTTTCTTATCCTGAAAACTCAATCGGTTAACTATCTTAACGCTCTAGGGAGGTGTAAGGAACATCAATTGAAGATGATGTGAGATGAACATCTAAAGAAAACCGAATAGACTTAAATCAAGGGTCATTGAAGTCATAATCATTTCAGTAGAAAAACCAGGCCCCGATTTTAAATGCAAATAGCAATCATATTCAATAAGGCAAGACGATCAGGATCAGTGAAAATGTCATTTTTGGCGTAATTGACCTTACTTTTTAAATGGTCTTAACAAAGACATCATCTTTCCGTTGCAGATCTTCGCCCTTTCAAATAACGTACTTTACAACTTTCCCGAACAAGGAGTTGTGCCCGTGTTGTATGTTATTTACGCTCAAGACAAAGCTGATAGCCTCGAAAAACGCCTTTCCGTTCGTCCGGCACATTTAGCACGTTTACAGTTACTGCATGATGAAGGTCGTTTGTTGACAGCTGGTCCAATGCCAGCAGTAGACAGTAACGATCCAGGGGCTGCGGGATTTACTGGCTCAACCGTTATTGCTGAATTTGAATCGCTGGAAGCAGCTCAGGCCTGGGCCGATGCTGACCCGTACGTAGCGGCAGGTGTCTATGAACACGTTTCAGTGAAACCATTTAAGAAAGTGTTCTGAATAGAGATTCAATATTTAAGGGCACGGTTTTTGCAACCGTGTCCTTGTTTGGCCTTTCCTTATAGGTCGGTCAGTGCATTCAACCCCACAAGCAGATAATAACTTTATCTGTATTTCTTTATATGATGCGAGCATATTCAGGAAAAATGCCCTTTCCTGACGCAGAGTTGCTCACTCAAAACCTTTGATTACTGCGGATGAAGTCATCTACTATTGTTTAACACATTCACGTGCTGCATGTATGTTCAGAAAATGTGCACGTTACGATAATTAAACAAAATTGTGGTTACAGAGGTATCAGTGAGTCACTGGGCTACATTCAAACAAACAGCAACAAATTTATGGGTGACCCTACGGCACGACATTCTCGCGCTGGCCGTCTTTTTAAATGGATTGCTTATTTTTAAAACAATCTATGGTATGTCGGTCAATTTGCTTGATATTTTCCATATCAAAGCCTTTTCAGAGTTAGATCTCTCCTTGCTGGCAAACGCCCCACTCTTTATGCTCGGCGTCTTTCTTGTCCTGAACTCCATTGGCTTACTGTTCCGGGCAAAGCTCGCATGGGCAATCAGTATCATTTTGTTGTTGATAGCGCTAATTTACACCCTGCATTTTTATCCCTGGCTGAAATTTAGTATTGGATTTTGCATTTTTACGCTGGTGTTTTTGCTGATACTGCGCAAAGACTTCTCCCACAGTAGCGCCGCAGCCGGGACAATTTTCGCATTTATTAGTTTCACGACGTTACTGTTTTACTCCACCTACGGTGCGCTTTATTTAAGCGAAGGTTTTAATCCGCGAATAGAAAGTTTGATGACCGCGTTCTATTTTTCGATAGAAACCATGTCAACCGTCGGCTATGGCGATATTGTCCCTGTTTCTGAATCAGCACGATTGTTCACTATTTCGGTCATTATTTCCGGCATTACCGTTTTTGCCACCTCCATGACTTCAATTTTTGGTCCGCTTATCCGCGGGGGATTCAACAAACTTGTAAAAGGAAACAATCATACAATGCATCGTAAAGATCATTTTATTGTTTGCGGGCATTCGATTCTCGCCATCAATACGATTCTGCAACTGAATCAACGCGGACAAAATGTAACGGTTATCAGCAACTTGCCTGAAGATGATATCAAGCAACTTGAGCAACGCTTAGGTGATAACGCTGATGTTATCCCCGGTGACAGTAATGACAGTTCAGTATTAAAGAAAGCAGGAATCGATCGATGCCGGGCCATTCTGGCGCTGAGTGATAACGATGCTGATAACGCGTTTGTTGTACTATCGGCAAAAGATATGAGCAGTGATGTCAAAACAGTTCTCGCCGTCAGTGATAGCAAAAACCTGAATAAGATTAAGATGGTACATCCGGATATCATTCTCTCACCGCAACTGTTTGGCAGCGAAATTCTGGCGCGAGTTTTAAATGGTGAAGAGATTAATAATGATATGCTCGTTTCAATGTTGTTGAACTCAGGTCATGGTATTTTCAGCGATAACGATGAACAAGAAACGAAAGCTGACAATAAAGAATCGGCGCAAAAATAGAGTTTAAAGACGGAAGAGTAAACTTATTGGGCACCGCAATGGTGCCCAGTACATTTAGATATTGTAGATCGCAAACAATAACGAGTTACGCTGTTTGTTTAGAATGCACTTCCTGATGCTGTGGATACGCATATTTCGGCGCGACTGCCCCTCAAGCCAACGCGATTTACGTCGGCTAGCCTGACGCTGCATACGCCAGCGCCCCACTTCCGTTCTACTCCGCTTCATGTTAACTACTCTATGCAATAACAGAATGGTCATTATACCCCCGCCCCCGACGCTGACCAGTGCTTTTCCCGCGTTTTTATTTGCCAGATGAATCCATATGCGTAAACTCATAACAATGCGCTTTCAAAAGGATTTCTAATCTATGACAACCGTTTATACGTTGGTGAGTTGGTTGGCCATTCTGGGATACTGGTTGCTCATTGCAGGCGTAACTTTACGCATTCTAATGAAACGACGCGCAGTTCCCTCCGCGATGGCCTGGCTGTTGATTATTTACATTCTGCCGTTAGTCGGAATTATTGCCTATCTTGCTGTTGGCGAGCTCCATTTAGGCAAACGCCGCGCTGAGCGCGCCAGAGCGATGTGGCCTTCCACCGCAAAGTGGCTTAACGACCTTAAAGCCTGTAAGCATATCTTCGCCGAGGAAAATAGCAGTGTCGCTGCGCCATTATTCAAGCTTTGCGAGCGTCGTCAGGGGATCGCAGGGGTCAAAGGGAATCAGCTACAACTGATGACCGAGTCTGATGATGTGATGCAGGCGTTAATCCGCGACATCCAGCTCGCGCGCCATAATATTGAGATGGTGTTTTATATCTGGCAGCCCGGCGGCATGGCGGACCAGGTGGCTGAATCATTAATGGCCGCTGCACGGCGTGGTATTCATTGCCGATTGATGCTCGACTCCGCCGGGAGTGTAGCTTTTTTCCGCAGCCCGTGGCCCGAGCTAATGCGTAATGCCGGTATTGAAGTGGTCGAAGCCTTAAAGGTCAATCTGATGCGTGTGTTTTTACGCCGTATGGATCTGCGCCAACATCGCAAGATGATCATGATCGATAATTACATCGCGTACACCGGCAGCATGAATATGGTCGACCCTCGCTACTTCAAACAAGATGCGGGCGTAGGGCAATGGATTGATCTGATGGCGCGTATGGAAGGTCCCATCGCTACCGCGATGGGGATTATTTATTCCTGCGACTGGGAGATTGAAACCGGGAAACGTATTCTGCCGCCACCACCAGATGTCAATATTATGCCGTTTGAGCAGGCCAGCGGTCACACCATTCACACAATTGCTTCTGGCCCCGGCTTTCCGGAAGATCTCATTCACCAGGCATTACTGACTGCGGCTTATTCGGCACGTGAATATTTGATCATGACGACGCCCTACTTTGTGCCCAGCGATGATTTACTTCATGCGATTTGCACGGCGGCGCAGCGCGGGGTGGATGTCAGTATTATCCTTCCGCGAAAAAATGATTCAATGCTGGTTGGCTGGGCTAGTCGCGCGTTCTTTACGGAACTGCTGGCTGCTGGGGTTAAAATTTATCAGTTTGAAGGCGGGTTATTGCATACCAAGAGCGTGCTGGTCGATGGCGAATTAAGTCTGGTTGGTACCGTTAACCTTGATATGCGTAGTCTGTGGCTGAATTTCGAGATTACCCTGGCAATCGACGATAAAGGGTTTGGTGCTGACCTCGCCGCCGTTCAGGACGATTATATTTCGCGTTCTCGTCTGCTCGATGCCCGTTTATGGCTAAAACGCCCATTATGGCAACGTGTCGCCGAGCGACTGTTTTACTTCTTCAGCCCGTTGCTGTAAAACGTCGCCAACAGAGGTTAAACAGGTAGTGACTATGGATATGGATCTAAACAATCGCCTGACTGAAGATGAAACGCTTGAGCAGGCCTACGATATTTTTCTCGAACTGGCTGCCGACAATCTCGATCCAGCTGATGTTCTGCTGTTCAATCTTCAGTTTGAAGAGCGCGGCGGCGCGGAGTTATTCGATCCGGCGGAAGACTGGCAGGAACATGTTGATTTCGATTTGAACCCGGACTTTTTTGCCGAAGTGGTGATTGGTCTGGCGGACAGTGAAGATGGTGAAATCAACGATGTTTTCGCCCGCATTCTGTTATGCCGCGAAAAAGATCACAAACTTTGCCATATCATCTGGCGGGAATAAATAATCACTTTCGGCGTGAAAAAGGGCTGACAACTGTCAGCCCTTATTGTGTTTAAAGCGGATCGACTTTCAGGCAAGAAACGGCGTGTCTGAAACTCCCCTCCAGCACAGGACGTGTTTTGGCACACTCCGGACCGGCAATCGGGCAACGGGTACGGAAAACACAACCGGAAGGCGGGTTGATCGGCGACGGTAATTCCCCTTCCAGTAACTGGATGGTTTTGTTCTTCTCCAGATCCGGATCAGGTATGGGGACTGCCGACATCAATGCCCTGGTGTAAGGATGTAGCGGATTGTGATAGACCTCATCATAGGTCCCCAGTTCTACCGCATGGCCGAGATACATCACTAACACACGATCGGAAATGTGTTTTACCACGGCCAGGTCGTGAGCGATAAAAATTAATGACAATCCCATCTCACGTTGCAGCTGCTGGAGCAGGTTGACCACCTGCGCCTGAATTGACACGTCCAGCGCCGACACCGGCTCATCACAGATAATCAGCTTCGGTTCAAGAATAAGTGCACGAGCAATCCCGATACGCTGGCACTGCCCACCGGAGAACTCATGCGGATAGCGGTTAATCAGGTTAGGCAATAACCCGACTTTCAGCATCATCGCCTTCACGCGCTCGCGAACTTCCTGGCGTGACATTTTCGGATGATAGGTACGCATCGGTTCAGCGATAATCTCGCCGATGGTCATACGCGGGTTTAGCGATGCCAACGGATCCTGGAAAATCATCTGAATATCACTGCGAACGGCACGCCATTCATCGGGCTTCATGCCCAGCAACTCTTTACCTAACCAGGCAACATGACCGTCGGTCGCCTTGACCAAACCGATGATGGCGCGAGCAAAGGTGGACTTACCGCATCCCGATTCCCCTACCACACCTAATGTTTCCCCTTCATACAGGCGAAGAGTGACACCATCGACGGCTTTGAGCGTTTTCGGCGGTTGCCAGAACCACTGTTTGCCATCTTTGATTTCAAAGTGCACTTTCAGATCGGCGATTTCAAGGAGGACTTTTCTTCCTTCAGTTACAGCATTCATAACAGTTCCTCCACCGGTTTAAAGCAAGCACGCAGACGGCCAGGCGTAAACTCTTCCAGCGGCGGTGCGCTACTACAAATTTCCATCGCATGTGGACAACGTGGCTGGAACGGGCAACCTTTCGGTAATCGCAGCAAGTTTGGCGGATTACCCGGGATGGTCAACATTGTTTCACCTTCCGCATCGAGACGCGGCACCGCGTTGAGTAAACCGATAGAATAAGGATGAACGGGTTGATAAAAGACATCGCGCGCGTTGCCATATTCCATCGTGCGCCCGGCGTACATTACCAGCACTTTGTCGCAGATCCCCGCCACCACGCCAAGATCGTGGGTGATCATAATGATGGCGGTATTAAATTCCCGCTTCAGTTCATTCAATAGAGTCATGATCTGCGCCTGTACGGTGACGTCCAGCGCAGTAGTGGGTTCATCAGCAATCAGCAGCTTAGGTCGACATAGCAATGCCATCGCAATCATGACTCGCTGACGCATGCCACCAGAAAATTCATGCGGGTACATTTTCATGCGTTTACGCGCTTCCGGCATTTTTACCGCATCGAGCATCCGCACCGACTCTTCAAACGCCTCAGCTTTGCTCATGTTCTTATGCAGCATCAGCACTTCCATCAACTGCTCACCGACACGCATATAGGGATTCAACGAAGTCATTGGGTCCTGAAAAATCATTGAGATTTGTTCAGCGCGCAGTTTATTGAGTTCACGCTCTGGCAAATTGAGGATTTCACGCCCATTGAAGGTTGCCGATCCGCCAATACGTCCGTTGGCAGCCAACAGGCCCATCAACGCAAATGCAGTTTGCGATTTACCCGAACCAGACTCACCTACAATGCCCAGCGTTTCTCCGGCACGTAGGGAAAAATTCAAATCATTGACCGCCGTGACGTCGCCGTCCGGGGTACAAAAGGTGACACGCAAATCTTTCACGTTCAGCAGTGCGTCAGCCTGTTGTTGTGCGAGCGGCACAGTTGCAGTTTCAATTACGCTCATGGCTGCACTCCTTAACGATCTTTCGGGTCGAGGGCATCACGCAAGCCATCGCCGATAAAGTTGAAACAAAATAGCGTCACCACGAGGAATCCCGCTGGGAACAACAGTAACCATGGAGAGACTTCCATCGAGTTCGCGCCATCACTCAGCAATGCGCCCCAGCTGCTTAACGGCTCTTGCGTCCCCAACCCCAGGAAGCTAAGGAAAGATTCAAAGAGGATCATGCTGGGCACCAGTAGCGATGCGTAGACCACCACCACACCGAGTACGTTCGGTACAATGTGGCGAATAACAATGCCCGGCGTCGATACACCGCCAACTTGTGCCGCCTCAATAAACTCTTTACGCTTCAGACTCAGGGTTTGCCCACGCACAATACGAGCCATATCCAGCCAGGAAACCATGCCTATCGCCACGAAAATCAGCAGGATGTTTTGACCGAAAAAGGTCACCAGCAAAATGACGAAGAACATGAATGGGAAGGAGTTGAGGATTTCCAGCAGACGCATCATTACCGAATCCACTTTACCGCCCAGATAACCGGAAAGCGAACCATAAAGTGTCCCGACGACCACAGCCACCAGTGCCGCAGCAACACCGACCATGAGTGAGATACGCCCGCCAATCGCAACACGCACAAGCAGGTCGCGACCGGATGAGTCAGTACCAAAGTAGTGACCGGACTCCATATCTGGGGCGCTGGACATCATCGCCCAGTCAGTATCGTCATAGGCAAACTGCGAAAGCATCGGTGCCAGGATGACAAATAACGCGATTAGCACCAGCACTATCAGACTGGCAACCGCCGCACGGTTATGCATAAAACGTCGACGTGCGTCCTGCCACAAGCTGCGCCCTTCGACCTCCAGCTTTTCACTGAAATTTTCCAGCGTCTCGCTGTTTTTCTTACTTAACATCATCGCGAGCTCCAGTATCAGTAACGGATTTTCGGGTCGATAACCGCATATAGCACATCGACAATGGCATTAAACAAAATGGTTAACGCACCAACCAGGATAGTCAGGCTTAACACTAAGGAATAGTCACGGTTCAATGCGCCATTAACGAACAGTTGCCCAATCCCCGGCAAACCATAAATGGTTTCGATAACCATAGAACCGGTAATAATGCCGACAAATGCGGGGCCCATATAGGAGAGCACGGGTAACAGAGCAGGTTTTAATGCGTGGCGTAAAATGATCCGCCGCATAGGTAACCCTTTCGCCCGGGCAGTACGAATAAAGTTGGAGTGTAAAACCTCAATCATAGAGCCACGGGTAATACGCGCAATACTGGCGATATAGGCGAGTGACAACGCCACCATCGGCAATATCATGAATTTAAGCGCACCACCATTCCAGCCACCGCCCGGCAGCCAATGCAAAATGATCGCAAATATCATGACTAATAATGGCGCAACCACAAAACTGGGGATAACAACCCCGGTCATTGCCAGCCCCATCACGGTATAGTCCCATTTGGTGTTTTGTTTTAATGCTGCAATAACGCCAGCACTAACACCCAGTATTACCGCAAGGAAAAATGCTGCGGCTCCCAGTTTGGCAGAAACGGGAAAACTGGATGCAACTAGGTCGTTGACCGAATAATCTTTATATTTAAACGATGGACCGAAATCGCCATGCGCCAGTTGTTTCAGGTAGCTGAAATACTGTGTCATGATCGGATCATTAAGATGATATTTCGCTTCGATATTGGCCATCACTTCTGGCGGTAAAGTACGTTCGCCGGTAAAAGGGCTTCCCGGCGCGAGGCGCATCATGAAGAACGAAATAGTAATAAGAATAAATAGCGTCGGAATCGCTTCCAGACAGCGACGTAGAATAAATTTTAACATTGCCCTACCTTCTGGCCTGTGCCTTCTGTAATGCGATAAAAATCAGACACCGTGGAGCAGGACACGCCTGCCCCACGTATTGCCATTAGTGCTTCACAATGTACATATTCCGGGTGTAGGTATTATCCAGCGGATCTTTGCCGGTATAGCCACCAACCCACGGTTTCACCAGACGCGCATTCACGTAGTAATAAACAGGAACAATGGCCGAATCCTTATCCAGCTGTTGTTCTGCTTTAGTGTACAGAGCTGTGCGCTGCGCCTCGTCAGTCGCTTTCAGCGTTTCCGCCATAATGCTGTCAAAGGCCGGGCTCTTATAATGCGCGGTATTCATCGAGCTGTTCGACAGCATGGTGTTCAGGAAGGAAGTTGGTTCGTTGTAGTCTGCACACCAGCCTGCACGGGCCACATCAAAAGTGCCCTGGTGACGGGTGTCGAGGAACGTTTTCCACTCCTGGTTAACCAGTTTGACGTTTACACCAATGTTTTTCTTCCACAATGAAGAGGCTGCAATCGCCAGCTTTTTATGCAGATCGGAGGTGTTATACAACAGGTTGATGGTTAACGGTTTGTCTGCGGTATAACCCGCTTCAGCCAGCAGTTTTTTCGCTTCTTCGTTACGTTTTTCCTGGCTCCAGCCAAACCATTCCGGCTGAGTCAATTTTGCGCCATCAGTATACGGTGGAGTGTAACCATAGGCGGGCATGTCGCCCTGCGCTTTCACTTTATTAACAATGATATCGCGGTCCATACCCAGTTTCAGTGCGGTACGCACACGTACATCGTTAAATGGCGGTTTCTGGTTGTTAATTTCGTAATAATAAGTGCACAGGTATGGATCAACGTGAACTTCGTCCGGGATCTCTTTTTTCAGCTTCTGGAACAATTCGATCGGCATGTTGTTATAAGTCATGTCGATTTCACCACTACGGTAGCGATTGACATCGGTAACTTCAGAAGCAATAGGCAAATAGGTTACCTGGTTAATAACGGTTTTCGCGTTGTTCCAGTAGGTCGGGCTGCGTTCAAGAACGATTCGTTCGTTTACGACCCAATCTTTTAAGGTATAGGCACCGTTGGTGACGATATTACCAGGCTGGGTCCATTTTTCGCCGAATTTCTCGATAGCGGCTTTTGGCACCGGTGAAGTTGACGGGTGAACAAGTAATTTATAGAAGTACGGAACGGGTTCACTTAAGGTGACTTCTAATGTGTGATCATCAATAGCTTTCACGCCGAGATCGGTAATCGGTTTTTTCCCTTCAAGAATTTCATCAATACCGGCGATATGCCCATATTGCAGATAACTGGCATACGGAGAAGCGGTGTTCGGATCAACAGAACGTTGCCAGCTATACACAAAGTCTTGGGCTGTGACTGGCGTGCCATCAGACCATTTCGCATCTTTACGCAAATGGAAGGTCCAGACTTTCGCATCTTTATTATCCCAGGATTCAGCGACGCCAGGTGCCGGATGGCCGTCAAGATCGCTGACCAGTAAGCCTTCAAACAGGTCTCGGCTGATATTAGACTCCGGAACACCTTCAATTTTGTGCGGATCTAATGACTGAACTTCTGAACCATTGTTACGTACCAGCGTTTGTTTTTCCGCCAGTGTGACGCCTGCGGGTACATCAGCTGCCAGCGCGACATTCCCTGCCATAAGCGCAGCCAGAACGCCAGCTGCTACTAAACTTCTCTTGGTGATGTTGGTCATTGTTTTTTGGACTCCCTCATTATAATTACTGGTATTAACCAGCATGTGTAATCCCGGATTGGGACCCTGCACAGGCTCGGAGACTTTCTGCTGTCAGGTTACTTTATCGTTACGTATTACTATCACCGACTTTATTTATTCTGGTGATTCAGACGATCACCTTATGTCGATTCGTACTGTGTCTCCCCTGTCGAGACACATTATTCTTTCGCGACGCTCTTTAATTGTTAATTATTCTCATTACCAATAAAGAATCGTCTGGCGGTTGCCCGGAAAGTACCAAATGCGCTTCTTACTCGCCAATACATTTTGCAAAATTGTTAAGCAATTCTCTTTTATTGACCGTATCAGAATCTATAGCTTGCATCCATGTCTTAACAAACATCTTTTAATTCAATCAAATAGAGATTGGTTAAGCATGTCTCTCTTTTCTGATTACAGTTCCAGTAGTGAAATGCACAATAATTTAACAATTGATTATTATTTAGCACTTTCCTCTACCAAAAGCAGTGGAATTACTAATATCATTTCAATTATTCTTCAGCAAGCCCAGGATTATGATGTGGCGAAAATAACATGATGGTGAGGAGAAGCAGTTAAGGAAATCCTTATAACCAACTGTAATTTGAGAAGAATATTTTCACCCATTCCTTTTGCTTTTGATAACTGCGCGGGAACAAAGTAAAAATAATGACGAAGTAAACGGAGCATGACAGCTCCGTTTCATTTGAAAGGAATTAATTAAGCAGGCCGGGGAAAATCCCCTTAATACCAGTAACGATAAATTCAATCCCCAATGCCATCAGCAATAGCCCCATAATACGCGTGATCACGTTGATGCCGGTTTGGCGTAAAACCCGTACCAGCCACGGTGCCATGCGGAACAATCCCCAGCAACATAAAGCGAACAATGCAATAGCCACAAAGAAACCAAACAGATAGCTAATGCTGTGATAACGCGTACCCCAGACGATGGTAGAACTGATCGCCCCTGGCCCCGCCATCAACGGCAACGCCAGTGGCACCACACCAATGCTTTCACGTACCGCGGTTTCTGATTTTTCTTGCTTGTTCTGTTTATCCTCGCCAAGCTTGCCGCTGATCATCGACATCGCTATCGTCACCACCAGGATGCCCCCGGCGATACGGAACGAATCAATTGATATACCAAAAAGTTGCAGAATCGTGTCGCCGAGAAAAAGCGAGATCCACAAGATAATGGCCACAGACAGGTTGGCTGTAAGGTTAGTTTTGTTTCGCGCTGCCGCTGTCTGATAACTGGTCATGCTGATAAAGACGGGAATAATCCCTACCGGGTTGACCAGCGCAAATAACCCGATGAAAAATTTGAAGTAAACGGGAAAATCAAAAAGGGTCTGAATCACGGTTAGCTCCGAAGCAAAAGCCGGATAATGTTAGCCATAAATAAGGTTAAAAAGACGCGCTGACAATACGCCTTTTGACAGCATTTTTCACCTCCTAACTACTTAAAATTGCTATCATTCGTTATTGTTATCTGGTTGTGCAAAACATGATAATGTAGCCAACAAATCATACTACAATTTATTAACTGTTAGCTATAATGGCGAAAAGCGATGCTGAAAGGTGTCAGCTTTGCAAAAATTTGATTTGGATCACGTAATCAGTACCCAGAAGTGAGTAATCTTGCTTACGCCACCTGGAAGTGACGCATTAGAGATAATAACTCTAATGTTTAAACTCTTTTAGTAAATCACAGTGAGTGTGAGCGCGAGTAAGCTTTTGATTTTCATCGGTTAAGCAAATCATCACCGCACTGACTATACTCTCGTATTCGAGCAGATGATTTACTAAAAAAGTTTAACATTATCAGGAGAGCATTATGGCTGTTACTAATGTCGCTGAACTTAACGCACTCGTAGAGCGTGTAAAAAAAGCCCAGCGTGAATATGCCAGTTTCACTCAAGAGCAAGTAGACAAAATCTTCCGCGCCGCCGCTCTGGCTGCTGCAGATGCTCGAATCCCACTCGCGAAAATGGCCGTTGCCGAATCCGGCATGGGTATCGTCGAAGATAAAGTGATCAAAAACCACTTTGCTTCTGAATATATCTATAACGCCTATAAAGATGAAAAAACCTGTGGTGTTCTGTCTGAAGACGACACTTTTGGTACCATCACTATCGCTGAACCAATCGGTATTATTTGCGGTATCGTTCCGACCACTAACCCGACTTCAACTGCTATCTTCAAATCGCTGATCAGCCTGAAGACCCGTAACGCCATTATCTTCTCCCCGCACCCGCGAGCAAAAGATGCCACCAACAAAGCAGCTGATATCGTTCTGCAGGCTGCTATCGCTGCCGGTGCTCCGAAAGATCTGATCGGCTGGATCGATCAACCTTCTGTTGAACTGTCTAACGCACTGATGCACCACCCAGACATCAACCTGATCCTCGCGACTGGTGGTCCGGGCATGGTTAAAGCCGCATACAGCTCCGGTAAACCAGCTATCGGTGTAGGCGCGGGCAACACTCCAGTTGTTATCGATGAAACTGCTGATATCAAACGTGCAGTTGCATCTGTACTGATGTCCAAAACCTTCGACAACGGCGTAATCTGTGCTTCTGAACAGTCTGTTGTTGTTGTTGACTCTGTTTATGACGCAGTACGTGAACGTTTCGCAACCCACGGCGGCTATCTGTTGCAGGGTAAAGAGCTGAAAGCTGTTCAGGACGTTATCCTGAAAAACGGTGCGCTGAACGCGGCTATCGTTGGTCAGCCAGCCTATAAAATTGCTGAACTGGCAGGCTTCTCTGTACCAGAAAACACCAAGATTCTGATCGGTGAAGTGACCGTTGTTGATGAAAGCGAACCGTTCGCACATGAAAAACTGTCCCCAACTCTGGCAATGTACCGCGCTAAAGATTTCGAAGACGCGGTAGAAAAAGCAGAGAAACTGGTAGCTATGGGCGGTATTGGTCATACCTCTTGCCTGTACACTGACCAGGATAACCAACCGGCTCGCGTTTCTTACTTCGGTCAGAAAATGAAAACGGCTCGTATCCTGATTAACACCCCGGCTTCTCAGGGTGGTATCGGTGACCTGTATAACTTCAAACTCGCACCTTCCCTGACTCTGGGTTGTGGTTCCTGGGGTGGTAACTCCATCTCTGAAAACGTTGGTCCGAAACACCTGATCAACAAGAAAACCGTTGCTAAGCGAGCTGAAAACATGTTGTGGCACAAACTTCCGAAATCTATCTACTTCCGCCGTGGCTCCCTGCCAATCGCGCTGGATGAAGTGATTACTGATGGCCACAAACGTGCGCTCATCGTGACTGACCGCTTCCTGTTCAACAATGGTTATGCTGATCAGATCACTTCCGTACTGAAAGCAGCAGGCGTTGAAACTGAAGTCTTCTTCGAAGTAGAAGCTGACCCGACCCTGAGCATCGTTCGTAAAGGTGCAGAACTGGCAAACTCCTTCAAACCAGACGTGATTATCGCGCTGGGTGGTGGTTCCCCGATGGACGCCGCGAAGATCATGTGGGTCATGTACGAACATCCGGAAACTCACTTCGAAGAACTGGCGCTGCGCTTTATGGATATCCGTAAACGTATCTACAAGTTCCCGAAAATGGGCGTGAAAGCGAAAATGATCGCTGTCACCACCACTTCTGGTACAGGTTCTGAAGTCACTCCGTTTGCGGTTGTAACTGACGACGCTACTGGTCAGAAATATCCGCTGGCAGACTATGCGCTGACCCCGGATATGGCGATTGTCGATGCCAACCTGGTTATGGACATGCCGAAGTCCCTGTGTGCTTTCGGTGGTCTCGACGCAGTAACTCACGCCATGGAAGCTTATGTTTCTGTACTGGCATCTGAGTTCTCTGATGGTCAGGCTCTGCAGGCGCTGAAACTGCTGAAAGAATATCTGCCAGCGTCCTACCACGAAGGATCTAAAAATCCGGTAGCGCGTGAACGTGTTCACAGTGCAGCAACTATCGCGGGTATCGCGTTTGCGAACGCCTTCCTGGGTGTATGTCACTCAATGGCGCACAAACTGGGTTCCCAGTTCCATATTCCACACGGTCTGGCAAACGCCCTGCTGATTTGTAACGTTATTCGCTACAACGCGAACGACAACCCGACCAAGCAGACTGCATTCAGCCAGTATGACCGTCCACAGGCTCGCCGTCGTTATGCTGAAATTGCTGACCACCTGGGTCTGAGCGCACCGGGCGACCGTACTGCTGCTAAGATCGAGAAACTGCTGGCATGGCTGGAAACGCTGAAAGCTGAACTGGGTATTCCGAAATCTATCCGTGAAGCTGGCGTTCAGGAAGCAGACTTCCTGGCGAATGTGGATAAACTGTCTGAAGATGCATTCGATGACCAGTGCACCGGCGCTAACCCGCGTTACCCACTGATCTCCGAGCTGAAACAGATTCTGCTGGATACCTACTACGGTCGTGATTATGTAGAAGGTGAAACTGCAGCGAAAAAAGAAGCCGCTCCGGCTAAAGCTGAGAAAAAAGCGAAGAAATCCGCTTAATCAGTAGCGCTGTCTGGCAACATAAACGGTCCCTTCTGGGGCCGTTTTTTTGTTTTACCCAAAGCAACTTTCCCATAAACCGACAGCATTTGCCTTCATCATATTTACGGCGATGTATAACGCCTAAACACAGCGATATTGTACTTTACAGGTCACAAGTCAACGTCGGTGCTTAAGCGCCCTGTGAGGCGTATAGCGGCGTTAAAGAACTGTCGAGAAGGGTATATACACCGGAAGAAGTGAGTAAAACGAACTGACAGGATAAAAGCGCCCTGCTCACCCTGTCAGTAAAGAAATTCTTATTAATCGTGGCGATGCCTTTCCTGAATAGCCGTTAATGAGCCGACTTCTAACGCCTCTTTATAGTGTTTACGGCATACAGAAACGTAGCGTTCATTACCACCAATAACCACCTGCTCACCTTCGTTATAAGGTCTGCCTGCTTGATCAAGACGCAGCACCATGCTTGCTTTACGACCACAAAAACAGATGGTTTTTAATTCAACCAGTTTGTCGGACCATGCCAGTAAGTATTGGCTGCCAATAAATAATTCACCTCGAAAATCGGTACGTAAACCATAACAAAGTACGGGTATATCGAGTTGATCGACAACCTCCGATAATTCATATACTTGTTGTCTGGTTAAAAACTGGCATTCATCAACCAGTACGCAATGAATTGCCTGCTGTTCATGTTCCGCACGAATCTCATCAAATAATGATGAATTTTGGTTAAATAATTTTGCAGGCGATGACAAACCTATACGCGAACTGACTTTCCCGGCACCAAAGCGATCATCAATTTCTGCCGTATATACGACAGTGCGCATGCCGCGTTCCTGGTAATTGTATGAAGATTGCAACAATGCTGTAGACTTACCCGCATTCATTGCGGAATAGTAGAAATATAGCTGTGCCATCAGCCACAGGCCCTCAATGATATGAATTAAAGTTGGCTGGAGTTTATCATAATTCGTCAGTTTTTCAGCTCAACAGTATGCACAGAAGTGGTATATGCGTTCTCCCTTACGAAGCCTTGCATAATCCTTCTGAGCTATCATTACAACTGCCTCGCTTGTTATAAGCGGGTAAATGACTGCTGGTAACTATTCACAATCTTTAACCTGTTGCGCAAGTAATAGCCCTCTGTTGACCTCCTGGAGATAGTGCAATACTAAGTCCCTGCTCTTATTGCGACTGTTCTACTTTTCATCATTCGCTTAATAGGGAATTCTCGTAAACACGACTAATACAGAAGACTGAAAGGTCGTCAGCCTACGATAATCTCCCCATAAAATGTGACATGAATCAGGAAGTTTTAACCTCACGTGCTGCGAAATCATCGGCGCAAATAGGGCTATATGCCGCGTCTTTTCTGGCTAATTTTATGAAAAGATATTTATTGGCGGCACAAAATAAAGAACAATTTTGAATTCCTTACATTCCTGGCTATTGCACAACTGAATTTAAGGCTCTATTATTACCTCAACAAACCACCCCAATATAAGTTTGAGATTACTACAATGAGCGAAGCACTTAAAATTCTGAACAACATCCGTACTCTTCGTGCGCAGGCAAGAGAATGTACACTTGAAACGCTGGAAGAAATGCTGGAAAAATTAGAAGTTGTTGTTAACGAACGTCGCGAAGAAGAAAGCGCGGCTGCTGCTGAAGTTGAAGAGCGCACTCGTAAACTGCAGCAATATCGCGAAATGCTGATCGCTGACGGTATTGACCCGAACGAACTGCTGAATAGCCTTGCTGCCGTTAAATCTGGCACCAAAGCTAAACGTGCTCAGCGTCCGGCAAAATATAGCTACGTTGACGAAAACGGCGAAACTAAAACCTGGACTGGCCAGGGCCGTACTCCAGCTGTAATCAAAAAAGCAATGGATGAGCAAGGTAAATCCCTCGACGATTTCCTGATCAAGCAATAATCTTTTGTAGATTGCACTTGCTTAAAAATCCCGCCATCGGCGGGATTTTTTATTGTCCGGTTTAAGACAATTTAATAAGAATAAGCTATAAAAAAACGGCGTCGATTGCTCAACGCCGTTTCGTGGATAACACCGATACGGATGTTACTTCTTAATGCCCATCTCTTCTTCAAGCCAGGCTTTAAATTCCGTACCAAGGGTGTTATGACGAATACCGTATTCAACGAAGGCCTGCATGTAACCTAATTTATTACCACAGTCATGGCTCTTCCCTTTCATATGATAGGCTTCCACCGTTTCTTTTTCGATCAGCATATCAATTGCGTCGGTGAGCTGAATTTCATCACCAGCTCCCGGAGGGGTTTTTGCCAGCAACGGCCAAATATCCGCGCTAAGTACGTAACGACCCACAATAGCGAGATTAGACGGCGCAACATCCGCTTTTGGTTTTTCAACCACGCCAACCATAGGTACGCTTTCACCCGGCGCTAATTCAACGCCTTTGCAATCCACAACGCCATATGCGGTCACATCAGCAACCGGTTCAACCATGATCTGGCTATGACTCGTTTCATCAAAGCGGCGGATCATCTCTGCCAGGTTATCCTGTGACAAATCGGATTCATATTCATCCAGAATAACGTCAGGCAAAATAACAGCCACAGGTTCATCACCCACTACCGGGTGAGCACACAATACCGCATGTCCCAGGCCTTTCGCCAGCCCCTGACGAACTTGCATAATAGTCACGTGCGGCGGACAAATAGACTGCACTTCATCAAGCAGTTGACGTTTTACACGTTTTTCCAGCATTGCTTCCAGTTCAAAACTGGTATCAAAGTGGTTTTCAATCGAGTTTTTAGATGAGTGAGTAACCAGCACAATTTCAGTAATGCCAGCCGCAATACATTCATTCACGACGTATTGAATTAATGGCTTATCGACAAGTGGCAGCATCTCTTTCGGGATGGCTTTCGTCGCCGGCAACATCCTGGTTCCTAATCCCGCAACGGGGATAACGGCTTTTTTGACTTTCGTATTAATGGCAGCCATTTAAATTCTCCTGGACTGTTCGTGTTTTGAACGTGTTCATATTTCTGTATCGCATCCCAGTATATCAGCACCCCGAAGGGGCTAAGTTCTGAAAAGGAGGCGAGTTAGCATAATTAAGACAATTACTTATACGAATGGCGACGATAGTACCACCAGCCGACATTAGCTGGTAATGCAAATTTAGCCCGCGTTATCGTTTGCTCATTCTGCAGACAACATCAAGCGAAGCCGACCACCGGTTCCCCATATTTGGCATTGCCAGGCATCGCATCGCTGGCTCAATTGATTCAAATAAGCGTTACCTAAAGTGCCTAACGGAACACCATTACTGATTTGCACCTGGTGTTCGCCGGTATTTAACGTCGCATTCAGCCCCGCAGAAACCAGAATGAGATTTTTCAGTTCGCGATGATAATAGCCAACTAATAGCGGAAACTGCCCCGGCAGATTGGCCTGACGGAGTAAATGGTTTACCTGCTTCAATAACGCGCCCAACTCTGGCAACCGTTGATTTTGATGTGCAAGCTGTTCCTGTAATAATCCGTTAAACAATGCGCGTAATAACAAGGCAGCAAGTACGCCATTATGTCCAGCTCTGGTGACATCAAGGCAATAAAATGCCAGATCGTTTTCCGAAAGTGCGGCAATATCAAGCACCAGGCCGGGTTTGTCCGCGGCAACCAATTGACGATAATTAACCCGGCAATGGGAAATCACCTGCTGAACCGGCGGTTGCAATTCCTGTAATAATTTCGCCGCTGCGGCAGGGTTATCAACCATTGCATCCCAGTCGCGAAAAAGCCTTTCCTCTTCCTCAACGCGGGAATTAAACATGCTGGGATAGAGACAGGCAAAAACCATCTCGCGCAAGCGATTCAGATCTTTAACTGGTTTCAGCAAAACATCTTCAACGCCCAGACGTAACGCTTTGGCAATATCTGCCATATTTTCAGTGGCAGATATCACCAGAACTGGGGTCTGGTCGCCTCTGTTACGTATATGCTCCAGCAGTTTAAGCCCGTTCATTCGTGGCATCGCGATATCACATATCATCAGGTCTGGAGTGAAACCTCCCAGCAACTCAAGGGCATCCACCCCATCAGCCGCCAGTACCGTTGTCGCTCCCAATGAGGAAAACCACGAATCCAGAAGCGAGCGAAATACCTGCTCATCTTCAACAATGAGAATCTGTTTTCCGACCAATGGCTGCGTCATGTTCTCTCCCCTGACTGGCTTTACTCAATAGTGGCATGCTATTGCCACCTGCGCCTGTCAGAATTAACTTAAGTGTAGATAAAAATTCTGGTCAAATGTTGGTGCGTACCAACGGCAAAAGTTCGTCCATTTTCTTTTCCACTGCCAGCTGCCCGGCCGCAATGGCAGCGTGCGCGCGATGGAAATCAAGCGTAGATATTTGCGGGCAAACAGGTTGAATCAGAATATCGGGCGGATCACCTGCCATGCGGTTCCTTTTAAGGCGGTTCTCCAGCACCTGGATAGAAGTGGTCATAATCTCTGTTGCCGTTGGCGCTGTCACCGCCCGACGTGTCGTTATGCTGCCCAACCTTTCTTTCAGACGCGCATGCCACGGCAGAGAATCACCATTCTCGCTATTTTCTTCACTGACATTAAAGGAGAGCAGATCTTGTTGCATCAAATGAGCATCGTGCTGCAGGTCGACCGCTATCACAATATCAGCACCCAATGCACGCGTGAGCGAAATAGGAATTGGGTTAACTACAGCGCCATCAACCAGCCAGTAGCCGTTATGCGCAACGGGTGCCATTAGTCCTGGAATACTGCATGATGCACGAATAGCAAGATGAAGATCGCCTTCAGTAAACCATAATTCGCGCCCAGTACTTAAATTGGTGGCAACAGCCGCGAAGCGACGGGAACAATTTTCGATCTCGGTTTCCGGCATTATTTCGCGATATTGATTGAAGACACGCTCGCCGCGCAGTAACCCACCGCGCTGCCAGGAGAGATCCATCAGGCGTAAAACATCCCAATAACTGAAAGAGGTCACCCAATCTTCCAGCGCAGATAGTCGATCGCATGCATAGGCAGCGCCCACCAGCGAACCAATTGAACATCCTGCAACGATATCAATTTCAATACCCACTTTTTTTAGCGCATTAATAACGCCAATATGCGACCAACCTCTCGCCGCGCCAGATCCCAGCGCCAGCCCTATTTTTATCTTTCTCATTATTCCCGCAAGATTCCCCTGGAATGCAATCGTAGCAACATCGCTACTGCTCGGTTAACATAGTGCTACTCAGGCGGTTAATACGCCGTTATTGTTTCCAGGGAGATTATTTGTGTCTCAGCTTTGTCCCTGTGGTAGTGCTGTCGAGTATAGCCTATGTTGCCACCCTTATGTGTCTGGTGAAAAGGTTGCACCTGATCCAGAACATCTCATGCGTTCGCGTTACTGCGCTTTTGTGATGAAAGACGCAGATTATTTAATAAAGACCTGGCATCCATCTTGTGGAGCGGCGGCGTTACGTGCCGAATTGATTGCCGGATTTGCGCATACTGAATGGTTGGGATTGACCGTATTTGAACATTGTTGGCAGGACGTCGACAATATCGGATTTGTCAGTTTTGTTGCGCGATTTACCGAAGGTGGCAAAACAGGTGCAATCATTGAACGTTCGCGATTTTTGAAAGAAAACGGTCAATGGTACTATATTGACGGTACACGTCCGCAGTTTGGCCGCAACGATCCCTGCCCTTGTGGTTCAGGTAAAAAATTTAAAAAGTGCTGCGGCCAATAATGGTTGACGGTACGGTTTAGCAAACACTCTCAACAAGGTTTTTCCAGCAATGCATTCACTCCAACGTAAAGTTCTGCGTACTATTTGTCCGGACCAAAAAGGTCTGATCGCACGTATTACCAATATTTGCTACAAGCACGAGTTAAATATCGTACAGAACAATGAATTTGTTGATCACCGTACCGGGCGCTTTTTTATGCGCACGGAACTGGAAGGAATTTTTAATGATTCCACCCTGCTGGCGGATCTCGACAGCGCATTGCCAGAAGGCTCCGTACGTGAGCTGAATCCTGCTGGTCGTCGCCGGATAGTGATTCTGGTCACTAAAGAGGCGCATTGCCTTGGCGATTTGTTGATGAAAGCCAATTACGGCGGCCTGGATGTCGAAATCGCGGCAGTTATTGGTAACCACGATACTTTACGTTCTCTGGTTGAGCGTTTTGATATTCCGTTTGAGCTGGTAAGCCATGAAGGGTTAAGCCGCAACGAGCACGATCAAAAGATGGCGGATGCCATTGATGCTTATCAGCCTGACTACGTGGTGCTGGCGAAGTATATGCGGGTATTAACGCCAGAATTTGTGGCACGCTTCCCGAATAAGATCATCAATATTCACCATTCATTCCTGCCAGCGTTTATCGGCGCACGTCCTTATCACCAGGCCTATGAACGTGGCGTGAAGATTATTGGCGCAACCGCTCACTATGTGAATGACAATCTGGACGAAGGTCCAATCATCATGCAGGACGTTATTCATGTCGATCATACCTACACAGCTGAAGATATGATGCGCGCAGGTCGTGACGTCGAGAAAAACGTCTTAAGTCGCGCACTCTACAAAGTACTGGCGCAGCGCGTCTTTGTTTACGGTAATCGGACGATTATTCTTTAATCGCCAGCAAAAATAACTGGTTACCTTTAATCCGTTACGGGTGAAAATTACGCAACCAGTTCATTTTTCTCAACGTAACACTTTACAGCGGCGCGTCATTTGATATGATGCGCCCCGCTTCCCGATAAGGGAGCAGGCCAGTAAAAAGCATTACCCCGTGGTGGGGTTCCCGAGCGGCCAAAGGGAGCAGACTGTAAATCTGCCGTCATCGACTTCGAAGGTTCGAATCCTTCCCCCACCACCATCTCAAGCATTACCTCAAAATTTGAATTACCCCTGGTGGGGTTCCCGAGCGGCCAAAGGGAGCAGACTGTAAATCTGCCGTCATCGACTTCGAAGGTTCGAATCCTTCCCCCACCACCATCACTTTCAAAAGTCCGTGAACTCTCAAACGAATCCGCGATTAAATATTCTGCCCATGCGGGGAAGGATGAGAAGCTTCGACCAAGGTGCGACTCGAGCGCCAGCGAGAAAGCGTTGCCGCAGGCAACGACCCGAAGGGTGAAGCGCGCAGCGCTGAGTAATCCTTCCCCCACCACCATCACTTCCTGTAAATACTCAAAACCTGTTACTCCGAGCTAATTCTACCCAATGGCACCGCGTTTACCGGACCTACAATATCCTCCCCTGTAGGTCGGATAAGCGAAGCGCATCCGACAACTCACCCCGTACCGTGCCCATAAAAAACCCCGCCGAAGCGGGGTCTATGCAAACTAAAATTCGCTTAGTGACGAGCGCGCACCAGCTGATACTTACGTGTCAGATACTCCACCGGTACGCTCCAGATGTGCACCAGACGCGAGAACGGGAACAGCAGGAATAACGTCATCCCCAACACCAGGTGCAGACGGAAGATAAATGCCACACCATCAAGGTGTTGAGAAGCACCACCGTGGAAGGTCACTACCGACTGCGCCCAGCCAACCAGTTTCATCATCTCGCTACCGTCCATATGCTGGGCTGAGAACGGAATGGTCAGCAAGCCCAGCGCGCACTGGATAACGAGCAGCGACAGGATCAGGATATCCGCTCCGGTAGTCGTTGCACGCACGCGTGGGCTGAACAGACGACGTTTCAGCAACAGCACGCCGCCAATCAGACACAGCACGCCGCTGGCACCACCAGCAAACATCGCCATTTTTTGTTTCACTTCAATCGGCAGCCAGGCTTCATACATCCAGTGCGGCGTCAGCATACCGAAGAAGTGACCGACAAAAATCCCCAGAATACCGATATGGAACAGGTTCGACGCCAGGTTCATCCCTTTGCGATCCAGCATCTGGCTGGACGCCGCGCGCCAGGTGTACTGCCCGTAGTCATAACGCAGCCAGCTACCAATCAGGAAGACCGCCCCGGCTATGTACGGGTAGATATCAAAGAAGAACATATTCAGGAATTGCATTAGTGCTGTCCTCCGGTGGTGATATTCAGATATTGCGGCGCGACGGCACCGGCAAAGCGACGCTGATGAGCAGTGATTGCTGAATCACCGCAGCCTTTGTCAGCAAAGAATTTAACCTGCTCTTCTTCCCAGACAGCATCCAGCGCCTGCGGCGTATCGTCGCGCGCTTCGTCGGCAATTTTTTCCGCCACTTTGTCACTGTCGATAGCGGTATTGGCCAGTTTCAGCAGCAGATCAAACAGCACGGCATAACGGCTTTCACGCTGTTGCAGACGCGCGCTCAGCAATGCCAGAATCGGCGCAATATCTTTCAAACCCTCCACGGCTTCGCTTTGCGGCAGCTGCGCCAGATACTCCAGATACAGCGGCAGGTGGTCCGGCAATTCGCGGCTGTTTAACTGCAAACCGTGCTGCTCGTACTGTGCCAGCAGGTCCACCATCGCCTGACCGCGATCGCGGGATTCCCCGTGAACGTGTTCAAACAGCAACAGCGACGTGGCGCGACCACGATCGAACAGTTCGCTGTACTGAGCCTGGGCATCGAGCGGATCCATCGTCGTTAAATCGCGCAGGAAAATGCCCAGCGCATGGGCATCTTCTTTCGACAGATTTTTCGACGCAGCAATTGCCTCAAACATCTCTTGTTGATGCTGCCATAAAGCAGCATCCGGATATTCAAGGAGACGCGATACAATCACGAGTTCGATCATGGGTGCGGCTCCGTTTTGCTGGTTACGTCGATGGCATCGATACGGCGGCTGTTGAACAGATTGAATTTGGTATCTGAACCGTGGCAGCCATCACCAAAGGTAAAGCCGCAGCCATTTTTCTCCGGGAAGGCTTCCCGCGCCAGTTCACGATGACTGCTCGGCACCACAAAGCGATCTTCGTAGTTAGCAATCGCCAGATAACGGTACATCTCCTGTGCCTGGGCTTCGGTCAGACCGACCTCTTCCAGCGCACGGGTATCGACTTTACCGTCAACGGTTTCAGCACGTTTGTAATGACGCATCGCCAGCATACGTTTCAGCGCGCGCAGTACCGGTTTGGTATCACCGGCGGTCAGCAGATTCGCCAGATACTGTACCGGAATACGCAGGCTTTCGACGTCTGGCAGAATGCCGTTGCTGCCCAGCTCACCCGCGTCTGCTGCAGACTGAATCGGCGACAGAGGCGGCACGTACCAGACCATCGGCAGTGTGCGATATTCTGGATGCAGCGGCAGCGCCAGTTTCCATTCCATCGCCATTTTATAAACCGGCGACTGCTGTGCGGCTTCAATAACGCTCAGCGGAATACCGTCTTTAATTGCCTGCTCGATGACTTTCGGATCGTTCGGATCGAGGAACACCTCCAGCTGACGCTGGTAGAGATCTTTCTCGTTCTCGGTGCTGGCTGCACGTTCAATGGCGTCCGCATCGTACAGCAGCACGCCGAGATAACGGATACGACCGACACAGGTTTCAGAGCACACCGTCGGCTGACCCGCTTCAATACGCGGATAGCAGAAGATGCACTTCTCAGACTTACCGCTCTTCCAGTTGAAGTAGATTTTTTTGTATGGGCATCCGGTGATGCACATACGCCAGCCACGGCATTTATCCTGGTCGATCAGGACGATGCCATCTTCTTCACGCTTGTAAATCGCACCGCTCGGGCAGGTCGCCACACATGCCGGGTTCAGGCAGTGTTCGCACAGGCGCGGCAAATACATCATGAAGGTGTTTTCGAACTGGCTATACATCGCCTTCTGGATGTTGTCGAAGTTCTTGTCTTTCGCCAGTTTGTCAAACTCACCGCCCAGGTCATCTTCCCAGTTCGGCCCTTTTTCGATTTTCGCCATCCGTTCCCCGGTAATCAGCGAACGCGGACGGGCAATCGGCTGCGATTTGCTGCCTTCCGGCGCGGTATGCAGGTTCTGATAGTCAAAATCGAACGGCTCGTAATAATCGTCGATCCCCGGCAGATGCGGGTTAGCGAAGATTTTACCCAGCAGCATGGCACGGTTACCCATGCGCGGCTGCAGTTTGCCGTTGATTTTACGAATCCAGCCGCCTTTGTATTTTTCCTGGTTTTCCCAGTCAGTCGGGAAGCCCTGGCCCGGCTTGGTTTCCACGTTGTTGAACCACGCGTATTCCACGCCTTCGCGGCTGGTCCAGACGTTTTTACAGGTAACTGAACAGGTGTGGCAGCCGATGCACTTATCGAGATTCAGCACCATGCCGACTTGTGAACGAATTTTCATTTTACGCTCTCCTGTACCTGGTCATTGCCTTCGCCATCTAACCAGTCAATGTTCTTCATCTTACGCACCACAACAAACTCATCGCGGTTAGAACCTACGGTGCCGTAGTAGTTAAAGCCGTATGCCAGATGGGCATAGCCGCCAATCATATGCGTCGGTTTCGGCGTGATACGGGTGACCGAGTTATGGATACCACCACGCTGTTGGGTAATTTCCGAACCCGGCAGGTTAACGATACGTTCCTGCGCGTGGTACATCATGGTCATCCCTGCCGGAACACGCTGGCTGACAACCGCACGGGCAGTCAGTGCACCGTTGCTGTTGAAGACTTCAATCCAGTCGTTATCGGCGATACCCAGCTCTTTGGCATCGGCTTCACTCAACCAGACCACCGGACCACCGCGACCTAAAGTCAGCATCAGCAGGTTGTCGCTGTAGGTGGAGTGGATACCCCACTTCTGGTGCGGCGTCAGGAAGTTGAGCGCTTTTTCCGGGTTACCGTTAGATTTCTGGCCCATCACCTCTTTTACCGAACGGGTGTCGATTGGCGGGCGATAAACCAGCAGGCTTTCACCGAAATCACGCATCCACTGGTGATCCTGATACAGCTGCTGACGGCCAGAGAGCGTACGCCATGGGATCAGCTCGTGAACGTTGGTGTAACCGGCGTTGTAAGAAACGTGTTCATCTTCAAGGCCAGACCAGGTCGGGCTGGAGATGATTTTGCGCGGCTGTGCCTGAATATCGCGGAAGCGAATCTTCTCGTCTTCTTTATTCAGCGCCAGATGCGTATGGTCACGACCGGTAAACTCGCTCAGGGCAGCCCAGGCTTTCACGGCTACCTGACCGTTGGTTTCCGGTGCCAGCGTCAGGATCATCTCTGCCGCATCAATTGCGGTGTTCAGCATGGGCTGGCCTTTTGCCGGACCTTCCGCTTTGGTGTAGTTGAGCTTACGCAGCAGATCCATCTCGCTCTGGGTGTTCCAGGCAATCCCTTTACCGCCGTTACCGATTTTCTCCATCAGCGGGCCGATAGAGGTAAAGCGTTCGTAAGTTGCCGGAAAATCGCGCTCTACGACCATAATGTGCGGTGCAGTTTTACCTGGGATCAGGTCGCATTCGCCTTTTTTCCAGTCTTTCACATCCAGCGGTTGCGCCAGTTCAGCGGCAGAGTCGTGCTGGATAGGCAGCGTGACGATGTCAGTTTCTTTACCCAGATGACCAACGCACACTTCGGAGAATTTCTTCGCGATGGCTTTGTAGATTTCCCAGTCGCTTTTCGCTTCCCAGGCCGGATCGACCGCCGCAGACAGCGGGTGAATAAACGGATGCATATCCGAAGTATTCATGTCGTCTTTTTCGTACCAGGTCGCCGTCGGCAAAATGATGTCGGAATAGAGACAGGTGCTCGACAGACGGAAGTCCAGCGTCACCACCAGATCCAGCTTGCCTTCCAGACCGTTGTCCTGCCAGTCCACTTCTTCCGGCTTCACGCCGCCCTGCTGCCCCAGATCTTTACCCTGGATACCGTGCTCCGTCCCCAGCAGGTACTTGAGCATAAACTCATGACCTTTACCGGAAGAACCGAGCAGGTTAGAACGCCAGATGAACAGGTTACGCGGGTGGTTTTTACCGTTTTCTGGTTGTTCTGCCGCAAAACGGATAGAACCCTCTTTCAGAGATTTCACGGTGTAATCCACCGGATTCATGCCCGCTTTTTCCGCTTCGCGAGCGATGGTTAGCGGGTTAGTGCCTAACTGCGGCGCAGACGGCAGCCAGCCCATGCGTTCTGCACGGACGTTAAAGTCGATCAGATGTCCGGTATAACGGGATTTATCCGCCATCGGCGACAACAACTCTTCTGCGGTCACGGTTTCATAACGCCACTGGCTGGAGTGGTTATAGAAATAAGAGGTGCTGTTCATGTGACGCGCCGGACGCTGCCAGTCAAGAGCAAACGCCAGCGGCTGCCAGCCGGTTTGCGGACGCAGTTTTTCCTGACCTACATAGTGCGCCCAGCCGCCCCCGCTCTGACCGACACAACCGCAGAAAATCAGCATGTTGATCAGACCACGATAGTTCATATCGAGGTGATACCAGTGGTTCAGCCCCGCACCGACGATAATCATCGAACGACCGTGCGTTTTATCAGCGTTATCGGCAAATTCACGGGCGATGCGAATAATCTGGCTACGAGAAACGCCGGTAATCTGCTCGGCCCAGGCCGGGGTATAAGCTTTCACATCGTCATAGCTGGTTGCACAGTTAACGTCGTTCAGGCCACGTTCCAGACCGTAGTTTGCCAGCGTCAGATCATAAACGGTGGTCACCAGGGCGGTGCTGCCATCAGCCAGTTGCAGGCGTTTCACCGGCAGCTTGTGCAGCAGCACGTTTTCCAGTTCCACTTTGTTGAAGTGTTCCGTGCCGTCGCCACCAAAGTACGGGAAGCCCACCTCAGCGATCTCATCCTGGCTACCCAGCAGGCTCAGTTGCAGCTCGGTTTCTTCGCCAGTTTTGCCGTCGCGCTGTTCAAGATTCCATTTGCCCTTCTCGCCCCAGCGGAAGCCAATAGAACCGTTCGGCGCAACCATTTCGCCATTGGTATTAAAGGCGACAGTTTTCCATTCCGGATTGTTTTCCTGGCCCAGCGCATCCACCAGATCAGCAGCGCGCAGCATACGACCTGCGGCGTAGTAACCGTCGCGTTCTTCCAGCATCACCAGCATCGGCATGTCGGTGTAGCGACGCACATAGTCGGTGAAATACTGGCTTGGGTTGTCGAGGTGGAATTCACGCAGCATTACGTGGCCCATCGCCAGCGCCATTGCCGCATCGGTGCCCTGTTTCGGTGCCAGCCACAGATCGCACAGTTTGGCGATTTCAGCGTAGTCTGGCGTGACGGCAACAGTTTTGGTGCCTTTGTAACGCACTTCAGTAAAGAAGTGAGCATCCGGGGTACGCGTCTGCGGCACGTTTGAACCCCAGGCGATGATGTAGCTGGAGTTGTACCAGTCAGCAGATTCCGGTACGTCAGTCTGCTCGCCCCAGGTTTGCGGAGACGCAGGAGGCAGGTCGCAGTACCAGTCGTAGAAGCTTAAGCAAGTACCGCCAAGCAGCGAGAGATAACGCGCGCCGGAAGCGTAAGAAACCATCGACATTGCCGGAATTGGCGAGAAGCCAGCGACGCGGTCCGGGCCGTAGTTTTTGATGGTGTAAACGTTAGAGGCGGCGATCAGTTCATTCACTTCCTGCCAGGAAGAACGAACAAAACCACCGCGTCCACGCGCCTGCTTAAAGCTTTTCGCTTTATCGGCGTCTTCAATGATAGAAGCCCATGCCTCAACCGGATCGCTATGCAGCGCTTTCGCTTCACGCCACATTTTCATCAGGCGTTTGCGCATCATCGGGTATTTCAGGCGGTTGGCGCTGTAAAGATACCAGGAGTAGCTGGCACCGCGCGGGCAGCCGCGAGGTTCATGGTTTGGCAGGTCCGGGCGAGTACGCGGATAGTCAGTCTGCTGGGTTTCCCAGGTCACCAGACCGTTTTTGACGTAGATTTTCCAGCTGCAGGAGCCGGTGCAGTTTACCCCGTGGGTAGAGCGGACGATTTTGTCATGCTGCCAACGCTGGCGATATCCATCCTCCCAGTCACGGTTGGTATTGAGAAGCTGGCCATGCCCATCGGCAAAGGTTTCACCCTTCTGTTTGAAGTAGCGAAACCGGTCCAGGAATTTACTCATCGGTTTTCTCCTGTGGGAGCCTGTCGGCCCTCTGATAAATCGACATTGCTAATGTTTAAGGGCAAGGTAACGCTCTGAAACAGCGTGAGAATTGATAACGATCAAGAGTGATGGGGATGAAAAATAAAGTAAATTCCTAAGATACCCCTTTAGGATAATTAACAGCCACCACATAACAGACTGTAAATTAAGACGTTTTATACCTGTAGTTATTTAAACTATTAAGATTTTTATGCAGATGGGTATTAAGGAGTATTCCCCATGGGTAACATATTAATGGCTCTTAATGAAATCCGGCGAAATAAGCCACTCACACATAAGTATGTTGTAACTAAACGACAGATAAAAAAAAGCGCGACATCATGCCGCGCAAAGGATAATCAAATATTAAGATTTATTTTTTAGAATGCCGACCATATACCGCCCAGGTAATCACCACGCAGGCGATATAGAAAATCAAAAATACCTTCATTGCGCCGACTGGCGAACCCGTTAATGCCAGCGAGCTACCAAACGCTTTCGGGATAAAGAAGCCACCAATAGCGCCAATCGCAGAGATGAAACCCAGCGCCGCCGCCGTGTCGGTTGCCGCTTCACGCATCGCTCGTTCGTCAGAACCCCCTTCTGCTTTCACGCGATCCATTGTCAGTTTACGGAAGATCACGGAAATCATCTGGAAAGTGGAACCACTACCCAGCCCAGCTGTCAGGAACAGCGCCAGGAAGACTGCGAAGAACGCCATGAAGCTTCCGCCCTGCCCGTCAGTCGGTAAGGTCAGGAACAGCAGGCCGCTGAAAATCGCCATCAGGATAAAGTTCACCAGTGTGACACGAGTTCCGCCCAGACGGTCAGATAATGCACCACCTGCAGAACGCGCCAGCGCACCAATAAACGGCCCGAAGAAAGCGTATTGCAGAATCTGAACATCCGGGAACTGCGTTTTTGACAGCATCGCAAAGCCCGCGGAGAAGCCGATGAAGGAGCCGAAGGTTGCCAGATACAGCAGGCTCATAATCCACAGATGACCCCGTTTGAGTACCGGCAACTGCTCCTTGATGGAGGCTTTCGAGGTAGCAAGATCGTTCATGCCAAACCACGCCGCAATGGTGAAGATGGCAAGGAACGGCACCCATACCCAGGACGCATTCGCCAGATACAGCTCAGTCCCATCCGGCTGTTTGACACCCTGGCTACCAAATACTGCGAAAATCGACAGTGATACCACCAGCGGAGCAACCAACTGCATGACGCTGACGCCCATGTTGCCCAGACCACCATTCAGGCCCAGCGCGCCACCCTGCTTCTGTTTCGGAAAGAAGAAGCTGATGTTTGCCATACTGGATGCGAAGTTCGCGCCAGCAAAGCCGCACAGCAGAGAGATGATGATGAAGACGCTATAAGGCGTGGAGGTATCCTGCACGGCAAAACCCAGCCAGACGCAAGGAATAATCAGAATACCGGTGCTGAACGCCGTCCAGCGACGACCACCGAAGATTGGAACCATAAAGGAGTATGGAACACGTAATAACGCGCCAGAAACCGAAGGCAGCGCAGTCAACATAAATAGCTGATCGGTCGTAAAATTAAAACCGACTTTCGGTAAGTTCACCGCAACAGCGCTGAACAACATCCATACGCAAAACGCCAGCAGCAGACAGGGAACGGAAATCCACAGGTTGCGGCTGGCAATACGTTGACCGCGTTGTTGCCAGAACGCAGGATCTTCCGGTCGCCAATCTGTAATGACAGCTCCAGTAGCCCTTTCGGGGGCGGATGAGTGACTCATAGACACCTCTGATACTCGTTTCGATGTCTGCCACCTTAGTGTCTGTAGCTAAAGGCAATTTGATGTAAATCAAACGATAAGATAACTTTATCTATCATTGATATTTATCATTACCCATAGTGAGTACAGTGATTTCATAAAAATTATGAGATTTTTCACGGTGCTGTAAAATCCCTACCCTTACCGATGTAAAGCGACTAACCACACGGCAAATAAGGAGTAACTCTTTCCAGGTATGGGTATACTTCATCCAATAGCCGAGAATACTGCCATTCCAGAATGCATCGTCACATTCATTAAGGTTATTGCTCATTTAAAGCCTGAAGGAAGAGGTTTACATGCTTAAACGTTGTCTCTCTCCGCTCACCCTGGTTAATCAGGTTGCGCTTATTGTGTTGCTTTCTACTGCTATTGGACTGGCAGGGATGGCGGTTTCTGGCTGGCTGGTGCAAGGCGTTCAGGGCAGCGCCCATGCGATCAACAAAGCGGGATCGCTGCGCATGCAAAGTTACCGTCTGTTGGCAGCAGTGCCATTAAGCGAGAAAGACAAGCCCTTAATTAAAGAGATGGAACAAACAGCATTTAGCGCCGAATTAACCCGAGCAGCAGAACGAGACGGACAACTGGCGCAATTACAGGGTTTACAAGATTACTGGCGTAATGAACTGATCCCTGCGCTAATGCGTGCACAAAACCGCGAAACGGTGTCAGCGGATGTCAGCCAGTTTGTTGCTGGGCTTGATCAGCTGGTATCTGGTTTTGACCGCACCACGGAAATGCGCATTGAGACAGTGGTACTGGTCCATCGGGTAATGGCGGTATTTATGGCACTTTTACTGGTGTTCACTATTATCTGGTTGCGGGCGCGATTGCTACAACCGTGGCGGCAACTGCTGGCAATGGCGAGTGCCGTCAGTCATCGCGATTTTACCCAACGCGCAAACATCAGCGGGCGCAACGAAATGGCGATGCTTGGAACTGCGTTGAACAATATGTCTGCAGAACTGGCCGAAAGTTATGCCGTACTTGAGCAGCGGGTTCAGGAGAAAACTGCCGGGCTGGAGCATAAAAATCAGATCCTCTCTTTTTTATGGCAGGCTAACCGCCGTTTGCATTCCCGCGCCCCGCTGTGTGAACGCCTGTCACCTGTACTCAACGGCTTACAGAATTTAACCCTGCTACGTGATATCGAACTGCGGGTTTATGATACTGATGATGAAGAGAATCATCAGGAGTTTACCTGCCAGCCAGATATGACTTGTGATGATAAAGGCTGCCAGCTCTGCCCACGCGGCGTATTACCCGTTGGCGATCGCGGCACAACCCTGAAGTGGCGGCTGGCTGACTCTCATACGCAGTACGGTATTTTGCTGGCGACTCTACCGCAGGGGCATCATCTTAGCCATGATCAACAACAACTGGTGGGTACCCTGGTTGAACAACTCACCGCCACGCTGGCGCTGGATCGCCATCAGGAACGTCAGCAACAGTTGATCGTGATGGAAGAGCGTGCCACCATTGCGCGCGAACTGCATGATTCTATTGCCCAATCTCTCTCTTGCATGAAGATGCAGGTGAGTTGTTTACAGATGCAGGGCGATGCGCTGCCAGAAAGCAGCCGCGAACTGTTAAGTCAGATCCGTAACGAACTGAATGCATCCTGGGCGCAGTTGCGTGAATTGCTCACCACATTCCGCTTGCAGCTCACCGAGCCTGGATTACGTCCGGCGCTGGAAGCGAGTTGCGAAGAGTACAGCGCCAAATTTGGCTTCCCGGTGAAGCTGGATTATCAATTGCCGCCTCGTCTGGTGCCCTCGCATCAGGCAATCCACTTGTTGCAAATTGCCCGTGAGGCATTAAGTAACGCCCTCAAACATTCGCAAGCGAGTGAGGTCGTGGTGACGGTGGCGCAAAACGATAATCAGGTCAAACTGACCGTCCAGGATAACGGCTGCGGCGTGCCTGAAAATGCCATCCGCAGCAATCACTACGGCATGATAATAATGCGCGACCGTGCGCAAAGTTTACGAGGCGATTGCCGCGTCCGCCGTCGTGAATCAGGTGGCACCGAAGTGGTGGTCACCTTTATTCCCGAAAAAACTTTCACAGACGTCCAAGGAGATACCCATGAGTAATCAGGAACCGGCTACTATCCTGCTGATCGACGATCACCCGATGCTGCGAACTGGCGTAAAACAGCTTATCAGTATGGCACCAGATATCACCGTGGTTGGCGAAGCGAGTAATGGCGAACAGGGTATTGAACTGGCGGAATCTCTTGATCCCGATTTGATCCTGTTAGATCTCAATATGCCCGGCATGAACGGTCTGGAAACGCTGGATAAACTGCGCGAAAAGTCCCTCTCCGGGCGCATTGTGGTATTCAGCGTTTCTAACCATGAAGAAGATGTGGTCACCGCACTGAAACGCGGCGCGGATGGCTATCTGTTAAAAGATATGGAACCGGAAGATCTGCTGAAAGCGTTACATCAGGCAGCTGCTGGCGAAATGGTATTAAGCGAAGCATTAACGCCTGTTCTGGCCGCCAGCTTGCGTGCTAACCGTGCCACTACTGAGCGCGATGTTAACCAGTTAACCCCACGCGAGCGCGATATTCTCAAGCTGATTGCCCTGGGTTTGCCGAACAAGATGATTGCCCGCCGCCTGGACATCACCGAAAGCACAGTAAAAGTGCACGTCAAGCACATGCTGAAGAAAATGAAGCTCAAGTCTCGCGTGGAAGCAGCAGTATGGGTGCATCAGGAGCGCATTTTCTGATTACGGTTCCCAGCGCAGTTCGTCGTTTGACAATGCGTCGAACGGTTCGACAAGCGTTAGCGTGATCTCATTGGAGGAGACACGCTGCCCCTGGTTATCTTCCACCACCACCGACAATCGCCAGTGATTGCTCGCCCTTTCCCCGTTCTGCCAGTCAGGCATGATCAGCGTCCAGCCCTCCGCGCTGTTGGCTTGTGCGCCTGGCGTTAAACTTAATATCTGCGTATCGCCCTGCCAAATCAGTTGCCGAATACCGTAATGACTGCGGATTTGTAATTTGAGTGGCACTGTTTCGCCAGGTTTTAGATCCCACGGCGGTGTCGCCAGAAACACCGTTAACGTTTTTCGCTGTCGGTACTCAAGAGTCGGTAGATTATTTCGCTGCGGATTATCATAGCGACTACCACGTAACGACTGACTTTCGGCAACCTCGCCCGCAGAAAGTTGTTTTTTGAGCGGGACACCAAAGCGGTAGTTAAGATTCAGCCCGAGGTTATTTTGATTCTCGCCACTTTCACCCTGTTTATGCTGGGCCGTCACAGTGACTAAGGGCACAGGGGTGTAATTTAATCCCAGACTCAACGCGACGGGATTGTGATAACCCGTACCAGAGTTAAACAAATCAACACGATCACCAAAATACTGTTCTACGCTGACACTGGTATTGAGATGTTGATAGAACGGCATGCGCATCCGGGCTGTCAGGTCGTACCCGCGCGCCATCCGTTGTTCCTGCGTGGCTGTCTGTTCATGCCATGCAGCAAACGGCTGGTAAAAGTTTGCCGATAGTCGCAAATATTCGCCCCACGCTTCGGCACCAAAGCCCGCTCGCTGAAGATTTTCGTCCAGCAAGTTGTCATAAAAAGTGTTATAACCCACCAGCCAGCTGCCGCGCGCCCAGCGTTGCCCAACGCCCACATTGCTCACCAACCCATCATCCTGCTGAGTAAGACCCAGCTGGCTCCAGGTGAGATAACGATCATTATCTTGTAACGGCACAAACCAGCTTCCACGACTGCCGGTGAAATGTCCTTCGTTATCCAGTTTGACGTCAACACTGGCATTTCCCCACGGTGATAGCCAGGACTCTACGTGCTGATTAACCTGTTGACTAAGCGCATCGCGGACTTTTCCCAATGCGAAAGCTTTTGCCTGCTCGCCAGTATCCAGCCCGTTATCATTCATACTGGTTTCGCCGAAATCTTTCACAATTTCAGCAAAGTGTTTTTCCCCATCATGATTTTCAGGTGCCATGCCTAAATCCGGCAGATCATCATTGTTATTATCAAAGGGATTTGCCGCTTTTTGCTCGAAGGTAGATTGTGCGTTAGCTGTACCGCCTGCCGCCAGCAAGAGTAAATAAAACGGAATAATGCGAGGAACGAAACGGCTCAAAACGTCGGTAACTTCCGGTAAAAAATGAAAAACCATAGCCCTAAAGAATAACGATTACTGGCAACTTTTGTCGTATTTTCTCGCGCTTTCAGGAAAATCCTTAAAAATGTGACCGATTGGTCAGACGCTGCAGAAGCAGTAAGATAGAAGATGAGTGTCTAATTCCCTGAATACAGGAGTAAATAATGCAAAAAATCGTGATCGTTGCCAATGGCGCACCTTACGGGAGCGAATCCTTGTTTAACAGCTTGCGGCTGGCCATTGCGTTACGAGAGCAGGAGAGCAATCTGGATCTGCGCCTGTTCCTGATGTCTGATGCGGTCACAGCCGGGTTGCGCGGGCAAAAACCAGGGGAAGGCTACAACATTCAGCAAATGCTGGAGATCCTTACCGCTCAGAATGTACCGGTGAAATTGTGCAAAACCTGTACCGACGGGCGCGGGATTAGCACACTTCCTCTGATTGATGGGGTGGAAATCGGTACTCTTGTTGAACTGGCGCAATGGACGCTGTCAGCCGATAAAGTGCTCACATTTTAATGTTTGAGGGGGCGTCTGACGCCCCACTATGAGGGAAGTTTACTCAGGCGAATCCCGGCCGTAAGACACCATCCGGGAAATTCTCCGCCAGCAGTTTTTTTACCGATACCAGCAAATCATTCAGCCCATCGTCCTGCATTCCCAGTTTGATAAGCTCCTGTTCCAGTGAAAACAGGTATTGTGCGTTGGTTCCCAGTGGACCGCTCGCCGCTGCAATCAACGGCGCGATGACCTGAGCGCGAGTGTCAGATTCATATTCTGGATGTCGCGGGTCCATAATAAACACAATGGCGTTTACTGTGCGTCCATCATCAAGATCAAGCTGACACCAGGTTGGCAGATAACAGCCGGTAATCATCTCGCGCTTCCACAACAGGGTTAGTTCCTGCTCCAGCGTCTCTTCTGGCAGTCGATAGGCGACGCCTGTGGTGCGTCCGCCCTCTTTCAGTGCAAGCATCCGTCCCGGCTGGTGCGCAGTCCCACGCCCGGCGGTCAGGCGCAGGCAAAACGCGCGATGCCATCCAACCAGTGTACCGGTGCACGACTCGGTAAACTCCAGTGCCGGATTCCACATCAACGATCCATAACCGAAGATCCACACCGGTCCCTCATCAGGTCGACAAGCCAGCGTCGCCGCCAGCGAAGCCGCCCGTTGCTCTGCTGACCATAAGAGTGATTCTTCAATGGCACCAAATGCCGTTTTACAATCGGCATTCATCAAGAAATCACGCGTTATCACCTTACACCTCCGCCACTGCATACTTCCCTGCGACAACTTTTTGGTGTCTTCCGGACATTTTTACTGCTCATTTTGAAACCACTAACGGGACAATATGCAATCCACGGACCACTTGCAAGGCAACACCGCACGAATAGCTTTAACTAAGCTACCGGTTTTACGATTTTTTATGCCATTTATCATCATCCCCTTTGGCATATTCATGCTTCACAGCAGCCCAGGCCACTTTATGCGAGGTTTCTTCGCGACTGGCGTCATCACGCCGATCTTCTTTATCTTTATATTGCTCCCATGCGCTGTTAAACGCTTCTTTATAGATATCCTGAGCATGAGACGGTAGCACGTGCTTTACGCTTTCCGGCAGATCGCTTTTCGTTTTATACGGCATCGTTGACTCCTTTTACAAAGTTGAACATTAAGTGTGGTCAACAATATCCACTCTTGCCAAAACATAAGAATTTTCATGTCAGACTCTTCTTAAGAAACGCTAAAACAAACATTGTCTAAACGCATTGCTTATTTTTATGGCCCGATGAGTAAAAAATCGACAGCGGGGTAAAAATTCGTAAAATGTTACCGATATCCAGACACTTTCTGTTATTTTTCCTACCTATTTTTTACATTTTCGATAAATTCATCTGCAAAGGGATAACCATAATGTCAAATGCTCAAGAGGCGGTAAAAACCCGCCACAAGGAGACTTCGCTTATTTTCCCGGTTCTGGCGCTGGTAGTGCTGTTCCTGTGGGGAAGCAGCCAGACACTACCAGTGGTCATTGGCATCAATCTTCTTGCTCTTATTGGTATTTTAAGTAGCGCCTTTAGTGTTGTCCGTCATGCGGACGTATTAGCCCATCGCCTGGGAGAACCTTACGGTTCGCTTATTCTTAGCCTTTCAGTGGTTATTCTTGAAGTCAGTTTGATTTCAGCTTTAATGGCAACCGGCGACGCCGCGCCAACGCTAATGCGTGATACGCTCTATTCAATCATTATGATTGTTACCGGTGGGCTGGTTGGCTTTTCATTATTGTTGGGCGGACGCAAGTTTGCCACCCAATATATGAATCTGTTTGGTATCAAGCAGTATTTAATTGCGCTGTTCCCCCTGGCGATAATCGTACTGGTATTTCCAATGGCTCTGCCTGCGGCGAATTTTTCAACCGGTCAGGCGTTACTGGTAGCATTAATTTCTGCGGCAATGTATGGCGTATTTTTGCTGATCCAGACCAAAACGCATCAAAGTTTATTTGTCTACGAGCACGAAGATGACAGTGATGATGACGACCCGCACCACGGTAAACCGTCTGCCCATAGCAGCCTTTGGCATGCTATCTGGTTGATTGTCCATCTGATTGCCGTTATTGCAGTCACCAAAATGAACGCCAGCCCGCTGGAGACATTGCTCGACAGCATGAATGCCCCTGTCGCCTTTACTGGCTTCCTGGTGGCTCTGTTGATTCTGTCGCCGGAAGGTTTAGGTGCGTTAAAAGCAGTGTTGAACAACCAGGTCCAGCGCGCGATGAATCTGTTCTTTGGTTCAGTGTTAGCAACCATTTCGCTTACCGTACCTGTCGTCACGCTAATTGCCTTTATGACGGGTAACGAATTGCAGTTTGCACTTGGTGCGCCAGAAATGGTGGTGATGGTGGCCTCTTTAGTGCTGTGCCATATCTCCTTCTCCACCGGACGTACTAACGTGCTCAATGGCGCAGCGCATCTGGCACTGTTTGCCGCCTATTTGATGACGATATTTGCCTGACAGTTATATCTCCTCCGATGACTGAAATCGGGGGAGATAATATAAATTCCTGCTTATTGTATTTCTTCATACTACCTGAACAGGTTGTTAATCAGAATTGCGAGCCTGTACCAGAACCTGCACGAAACCACTGCAACAGCTGTTGAAAAGCCGGAATGTACTCTTCATTGCAAACATTTCAGGAATGAAGTGAAGATGAATTGAGACGTAGTATCCACACCAAGCCGGCGTTATCCGGTGAGGCGCAATGTTGCGGGGGCTTTATCCCTGGTGGCATTGGTTGCTGGAAAGAGAAAACCCCCGCACGTTGAGAGGTAAAACCTGACAACAGAACGGGGGCTAATCTTGAACCATCAACACTTCAAGAATAGCCGCAAAATGTTGTCATTACAACAAGGCGGCTATATGACGCTCGCGCAGTTTGCCATGATTTTCTGGCACGACCTGGCAGCACCGATCCTGGCGGGAATTATTACCGCAGCGATTGTCAGCTGGTGGCGTAACCGGAAGTAAGGTGAAAACGGGCGTCAGGCTGCCTTGATGGCAATATGCGCCCGAAACCGGCCGCAGGGGTAACAGCCTGCGGCCTTTTTTGTTTTTATCTCTTCCACAAGTAAATATTGGCAACCCGAGCTGGAAGCATCATCCAGAGCACTCATGAAACGACTGTAACAGCTGTTGAAAAACCGGAATGCACTCTTCATTGCATACATTTCAGGGATGAAGTGAAGATGAATTGAGTCGTAGTATCCACACCAAGCCGGCGTTATCCGGTGAGGCGCAATGTTGCGGGGGCTCTATCCCTGGTGGCATTGGTTGCTGGAAAGAGAAAACCCCCGCACGTTGAGAGGTATAACCTGACAACAGAACGGGGGCTAATCTTGAACCAGAACAATTCAAGAATAGCCGCAAAATGTTGTCATTACAACAAGGCGGCTATATGACGCTCACGCAGTTTGCCATGACTTTCTGGCACGACCTGGCAGCACCGATCCTGGCGGGAATTATTACCGCAGCGATTGTCAGCTGGTGGCGTAACCGGAAGTAAGGTGAAAACGGGCGTCAGGCTGCCGTGATGGCAATATGCGCCCGAAACCGGCCGCAGGAGTAACAGCCTGCGGCCTTTTTTGTATCCGGCCCCATGAAAAAAGCCTTAACGCAGAACGCTAAGGCTTTAGTTTTCAGGCAAAAAAGATTACTTGCTGGTATCCAGTTCTTCGAAACCTTTCACCAGGTCATCAATCGCTTTCATCTGCTTGAGGAACGGTTCCAGTTTAGCCAGCGGCAGCGCAGATGGACCATCACATTTCGCATGTTCCGGATCCGGATGCGCTTCAATAAACAGCCCCGCCAGACCTACCGCCATACCGGCTCGTGCCAGCTCAGCCACCTGAGCACGACGACCACCGGAAGCTGCGCCAAACGGATCGCGGCATTGCAGTGCGTGGGTCACGTCGAAAATCACCGGCGAGTTACCAGACACTTTCTTCATAATGCTGAAGCCCAGCATATCGACAACCAGGTTGTCATAGCCGAAGTTAGCACCGCGATCGCAAAGAATCACTTTTTCGTTGCCGCCTTCTTTGAATTTATCAACGATATTACCCATCTGTCCCGGGCTGACAAACTGTGGTTTCTTGACGTTAATTACCGCACCGGTTTTCGCCATGGCTTCAACCAGGTCAGTCTGGCGAGCAAGAAACGCCGGCAACTGAATCACATCCACGACATCCGCAACGGGCTGTGCCTGACTTGGTTCGTGAACGTCGGTGATAATTTTCACGCCAAAAGTCTGCTTCAACTCCTGGAAGATTTTCATCCCTTCTTCCAGGCCCGGTCCACGATAAGAGTGGATGGAGGAGCGGTTGGCTTTGTCAAAAGAGGCTTTGAACACGTAAGGGATACCCAGTTTCTGGGTCACGGTTACGTAGTGCTCGCAAATGCGCATCGCCAGATCGCGAGATTCCAGCACGTTCATACCGCCAAACAGTACGAACGGCAGGTCATTTGCTACGTTGATGTCGCCAATGCTAACCACTTTTTGTTTCATAGGATCGCCTTAATCTTGAGTAAAATGTCGATTAATTAATGCAGCACAATATGTTTATGCGCGATGTTATTTATTTGCGCACGGATCATTTCGCTGATCGGGTCTTCCGGACACTGTTCAACGAAATAACTTAAATCGTTCAACGCAACGTGTTCGCAATCCAGTTGCGCATAAATCAACCCGCGATCGCGAATTTCATAGGGATCTTCCGGGTTGAATTGTAATAAAGCTTCGCTGGTACGTAGCGCCAGCTCCATCTGATTTTCTTCCATCAACGAAGCTTTGAGTGTATCCAGCAATTTGCGGATTACCTCAATGTTATCAGCTTCATCAAGGTCTTCATAAAACAGTTCCGCAGACGGGCTGATATTTCCCTTTAACCATACGTCCAGCATATGTTCGCTTAACGATTCACCGTTAAAAGGATTAATCAGCCAAATTTCGCCATCCGGACATTCAATGCGCAATATCAGCTGCGTAGGGAAAATCACCGGCAGCAGCGGCAAATCGAGACGATTCGCGACCCATAATAAAACGGCACCTAATGATACCGCACTGCCCTGTCGATTCTTTAACACCTGGTCCAGCCATAATGCATCGGAAAGACGATAAACGCCGCGTGAGGCTTTAAATCCCCAGTCGCCGTAAAACAGCGCGATCAGTTTTTCCAGCTGCTCTTCTAAAGGCAGAAGCTGGCTGATTTCTTCCTTCGCCAGACTAACGAGACGCTCCAGTTCGTCGTAAACATCTTGCGAGGGAAAATCGCGGCGGATTGCTTCGCAAGCCAGGATCATGCCTTCGCACAATGGCGCTTTATTAAATTCGAAATCAGCTAACGATCTCATGACTTACCCCAGTAACGGTACTTTTGTGGTGGCGAGTTTAATGATGATGTACAGCACCACCAACGCCAGCGGGAAGGCAATAATGCGCGCCTGCTGACTGTGCATACGACGATAATCGAGTGCAATAAAACCCAAAACGATATAAATGATAACTCCAAACAGCTTTTCAGTCAGCCACTGTGCCTGCCCGGAAAATGGCAGGATGTGCGCTTTAGCCATCAACGCAATGCCACTTAACAATAACAGCGTATCGACAACCGGCGGCACAATGCGCGTCCAGCGCGCAAATGCCTGAGGATGCTTCTGATAACGTAGCCAGAAACGTAAGGTTAATAGCCCTACAGAAAGCGCAATGCTAATGAGATGAACGCTAAGCAGTGTAGAAAAAATTGTCATTGATAATAGCGGCCGAGCGTTACGCGCTCGTTATCACCATAGTCCCGACAGGTTTCGACGTCATGATATCCCGCGTGGATAAATGCCTGTCGCACCGCTTCGCCCTGCTGCCAACCATGTTCCAGAAGCAGAAAGCCGCCGGATACCAGCGCGTTACGCGACTGTTCGATGATATGCACGATGTCTGCCATTCCACTGTCTGCCGCAACCAGCGCAGTGAGCGGCTCAAAGCGGACATCGCCTTGTTGAAGATGTGGGTCCTGCTCGTCAATATACGGCGGATTACTGACAATCATCGCAAACTGCTGCCCGGCTAGCGCGCTAAACCAGTCGCTTTGCAGAATATGGATGTTTTTGATCGCCAGATTCTGGGCATTACGTTGCGCCAGAGAGACAGCATCTGGCATACGATCTACAGCGGTAATTTCGCAGTCCGGGCGCTCGCTAGCCAGCGCCAGCGCAATCGCCCCGGTACCCGTCCCGAGATCGAGAATACGGCAAGGTTGTTCAGGCAACCGCGCCAGTGCCTGCTCCACCAGACACTCCGTATCCGGGCGCGGAATTAAGGTCGCTGGCGAAACAAATAACGGCAACGACCAGAATTCTCGCACCCCGGTTAAATGAGCAATGGGTTCACCATCGCGACGACGTGTCAGTAGCGCATCAAGTTGCTGACATTGTTCGTCAGTCAGCTGCGTTTCACCAAAGGCGAGAATAAAAGTACGCCCTTTGCCGGTAACATGCTCCAGCAGGATTTCAGCATCACGCCGCGGGCTTTCGCTCGCCTGAAGTTGGCTTATTGCTTCACGTAACCAGTGTTGATATTCCATTATTCCTGCTCGGACAACGCCGCCAGTTGGTCGGCCTGATGTTCCTGGATAATCGGTTCAATCAGCATATCCAGCTTACCTTCCATCACTTCATCCAGGCGGTAGAGCGTCAGGTTGATGCGGTGATCGGTAACGCGCCCCTGCGGGAAGTTGTAAGTACGGTTACGGTCGCTGCGATCGCCACTCCCCAGCAGGTTACGACGGGTAGACGCTTCGGCCTGTTGCCGTTTTGCCATTTCTGCAGCGTGGATGCGAGCACCGAGTACAGAAAGTGCTTTAGCTTTGTTTTTATGTTGTGAACGTTCGTCCTGACATTCAACAACAATCCCGGTCGGCAAGTGAGTAATACGAATTGCCGAATCGGTGGTGTTAACGTGCTGACCACCCGCCCCTGACGAGCGGAAAGTATCAATGCGCAAATCTGCCGGGTTGATGTCCGGCAGTTCTGCGTCAGGCAGTTCTGGCATTACCGCAACGGTACAAGCAGAAGTATGAATACGCCCCTGCGATTCCGTAGCAGGAACACGTTGCACGCGATGACCGCCAGATTCGAATTTCAAACGACCATATACACCATCACCGCTAATTTTGGCGATGATCTCTTTATAACCACCATGTTCACCCTCGCTGGCGCTCATGATTTCTACCCGCCAGCGGCGGGCTTCGGCATAACGGCTGTACATACGGAACAGATCGCCTGCGAACAGCGCCGCTTCGTCGCCGCCGGTTCCGGCACGGACTTCGAGGAAGGCGTTACGTTCGTCATCAGGATCTTTTGGTAGTAACAGAACCTGTAATTGCTGTTCCAGTTGCTCGCTTTTTTCTTTAGCTTCACGCAGTTCATCCTGCGCCATCTCACGCATTTCAGGATCGTCGAGCATCATCTGTGCGGTTTCGATATCTTCCTGAACCTGTTGCCAGTCGGTAAAACAGCGCGAAACATCACTTAACTGCGCATATTCGCGTGATAATGCGCGAAAACGTTCCTGGTCGGCGATAGTTTGCGCGTCACCCAGCAACGCCTGAACTTCTTCATGGCGTTCATGCAGGGCTTCCAGTTTGGCAACGATAGAAGGCTTCATAGGCGTAAATGCACCCTGTAAAAAAGAAAATGATGTACTGCTACTCCAGCCCGAGGCTGTCGCGCAGAATATTCAGGCGTTCGTTATCCCCGTCACGGGCGGCCTGTTGAAGTGATTTCGTTGGCGCATGGATCAAGCGGTTAGTCAGTTTCCATGCCAGATCCTGCATAATGGCTTGTGCGTCGCCGCCCTGTTCAAGGGCCGCTAACGCTTTAGTGGTTAACTCATCGCGAACTTGCTCTGCCTGGCTGCGATACTCGCGAATAGTTTCGCTGGCGCTTTGTGCACGCAGCCACGCCATAAATTCGCTGGTTTCCTGAGCGACAATAGTTTCCGCCTCAACCGCTGCGGCTTTACGCTGCGCCAGGTTGTGCGAAATGATGCTTTGCAGATCATCAACGCTATAAAGATAAGCATTCGCCAGTTTGCCAACTTCCGGCTCAACATCGCGCGGAACGGCAATATCCACCAACAGCATTGGTTGGTTGCGACGGCTTTTTAATGCCCGCTCCACCATGCCTTTACCGATAATCGGTAACGGGCTTGCAGTTGAACTAATGATGATATCGGCTTCGCGCAGACGCTCGTCGATATCACTCAGGGCAATAACTTCCGCGCCGACTTCATCTGCCAGAATTTGGGCACGTTCGCGAGTGCGGTTGGCGATAATCATCTTCTGTACTTTATGTTCGCGCAGATGACGCGCTACCAGCTCGATGGTTTCGCCCGCGCCTACCAGCAACACTGTGACCGTAGAGAGCGATTCAAAGATCTGCCGCGCCAGCGTACAAGCCGCAAAAGCGACAGACACAGCGCTGGCACCGATATCTGTTTCAGTGCGAACGCGTTTCGCTACAGAGAAAGATTTTTGGAACATGCGTTCCAGTTCGCTGGCCTTCATATGGCCTTTTTGCGAATCGGCAAACGCTTTTTTAACCTGACCGAGGATCTGCGGCTCCCCCAAAACCAGTGAATCCAGGCCGCTGGCAACACGCATTAAATGGCTAACCGCGTCGTTATCCTGATGCCAGTAGAGGCTTTTACGCAGATCTTCTTCATTAAGATTGTGATAATCGCAAAGCCAGCGGATTAACGCCTCTTGCAGGTTATCCTGCTCTTCAACGCTAAGGTAAAGTTCCGTGCGATTGCACGTCGACAGCACCACGCCGCCCTGCACCATCGGCTGCGCAAGCAGGCTGTCAAGCGCCTGATCGAGCTTATCCGGCGAAAACGATACACGTTCTCGCAGCGATACAGGTGCCGTTTTATGGTTGATACCGAGTGCTAAAAGGGTCATGTCTGCGGGAAATAATACCAACGTTGATAGGGTTAGTCTGCTTGCATCATACAGGATGCGTAAGATCAATAAAAGAGAGCGCCCCCTTTTGGAGTAATTGCCGAAAGCCGTTAGATTCTGGCAATTAAGACAACTTGAACATAGACGATAGCGGACGGTAACGCTAGCATTAAGGGTTATAACTGCAACGTATCTCAAGGACTTGTCATCACTATGCCCCTGCCCGATTTTCGTCTTATCCGCCTGCTACCGCTGGCTGCTCTTGTGCTCACTGCCTGTTCCGTTACCACGCCCAAAGGTCCTGGCAAAAGCCCGGATTCGCCACAATGGCGTCAGCATCAGCAAGACGTGCGCAATCTTAATCAGTATCAAACTCGCGGCGCGTTCGCTTATATTTCTGACCAACAAAAAGTGTACGCCCGTTTCTTCTGGCAGCAAACCGGCCAGGATCGCTACCGTCTGCTGCTGACTAACCCATTGGGCAGCACGGAACTGGAGCTGAATGCTCAACCGGGTAACGTGCAGTTAGTCGACAATAAAGGTCAGCGTTATACCGCCGATGACGCCGAAGAGATGATTGGCAAATTGACCGGAATGCCGATTCCGCTCAACAGTTTGCGCCAGTGGATTTTAGGTTTACCGGGTGATGCAACCGACTACAAACTGGACGACCAGTACCGCCTGAGCGAAATCACCTACAGCCAGAATGGCAAAAACTGGAAGGTTGTTTATGGTGGTTATGACACCAAAACGCAACCTGCGATGCCAGCCAATATGGAGCTCACCGACGGTGGTCAACGCATCAAGTTAAAAATGGATAACTGGATAGTGAAATAATGCGGACACAGTGGCCCTCTCCGGCAAAACTTAATCTGTTTTTATACATTACCGGTCAGCGTGCGGATGGTTACCACACGCTGCAAACGCTGTTTCAGTTTCTTGATTACGGCGACACCATCAACATTGAGCTTCGTGACGATGGGGATATTCGTCTGTTAACGCCCGTTGAAGGCGTGGAACATGAAGATAACCTGATCGTTCGCGCAGCGCGGTTATTGATGAAAACTGCGGCAGACAGCGGGCGTCTTCCGACGGGAAGCGGTGCGAATATCAGCATTGACAAGCGTTTGCCGATGGGCGGCGGTCTCGGCGGTGGTTCATCCAATGCCGCGACGGTCCTGGTGGCATTAAATCATCTCTGGCAATGCGGGCTAAGCATGGATGAGCTGGCGGAAATGGGACTGACGCTGGGCGCAGATGTTCCTGTCTTTGTACGTGGTCATGCCGCGTTTGCCGAAGGCGTTGGTGAAATACTAACGCCGGTGGATCCGCCAGAGAAGTGGTATCTGGTGGCGCACCCTGGTGTAAGTATTCCGACTCCGGTGATTTTTAAAGATCCTGAACTCCCGCGCAATACGCCAAAAAGGTCAATAGAAACGTTGCTAAAATGTGAATTCAGCAATGATTGCGAGGTTATCGCAAGAAAACGTTTTCGCGAGGTTGATGCGGTGCTTTCCTGGCTGTTAGAATACGCCCCGTCGCGCCTGACTGGGACAGGGGCCTGTGTCTTTGCTGAATTTGATACAGAGTCTGAAGCCCGCCAGGTGCTAGAGCAAGCCCCGGAATGGCTCAATGGCTTTGTGGCGAAAGGCGTTAATCTTTCCCCATTGCACAGAGCCATGCTTTAAGCCGGGCAAGCTGAGTTTCGGTGACAACGTCACCTTGTTCCAGACGTTGCATCGCGCTCTTTAATACACCGCCTGGAAAGAATCATGCCTGGCCCGCACAGTTTTCGGCAGATTCTTTCCACCAATGGACGCATGCCTGAGGTTCTTCTCGTGCCTGATATGAAGCTTTTTGCTGGTAACGCCACCCCGGAACTAGCACAACGTATTGCCAACCGCCTGTACACTTCACTCGGCGACGCCGCTGTAGGTCGCTTTAGCGACGGCGAAGTCAGCGTACAAATTAACGAAAATGTACGCGGTGGTGATATTTTCATCATCCAGTCCACTTGTGCCCCTACTAACGACAACCTGATGGAATTAGTCGTTATGGTTGATGCCCTGCGTCGTGCTTCCGCAGGTCGTATCACCGCTGTTATCCCCTACTTTGGCTATGCGCGCCAGGACCGTCGCGTCCGTTCCGCTCGTGTACCAATCACTGCGAAAGTGGTTGCAGACTTCCTCTCCAGCGTCGGTGTTGACCGTGTGCTGACAGTGGATCTGCACGCTGAACAGATTCAGGGTTTCTTCGACGTTCCGGTTGATAACGTATTTGGTAGCCCGATCCTGCTGGAAGACATGCTGCAGCTGAATCTGGATAACCCAATTGTGGTTTCTCCGGACATCGGCGGCGTTGTGCGTGCCCGCGCTATCGCTAAGCTGCTGAACGATACCGATATGGCAATCATCGACAAACGTCGTCCGCGTGCGAACGTTTCCCAGGTGATGCATATCATCGGTGACGTTGCAGGTCGTGACTGCGTACTGGTCGATGATATGATCGATACTGGCGGTACGCTGTGTAAAGCTGCTGAAGCTCTGAAAGAACGTGGTGCTAAACGTGTATTTGCGTACGCGACTCACCCGATCTTCTCTGGCAACGCGGCGAACAACCTGCGTAACTCTGTAATTGATGAAGTCGTTGTCTGCGATACCATTCCGCTGAGCGATGAAATCAAATCACTGCCGAACGTGCGTACTCTGACCCTGTCAGGTATGCTGGCCGAAGCGATTCGTCGTATCAGCAACGAAGAATCGATCTCTGCCATGTTCGAACACTAATCGAACCCGGCTCAAAGACCCGCTGCGGCGGGTTTTTTTGTCTGTAATATCCATTTGTATGACCTATGCCTCCTTCACCTGCCATTTAGTTGACAGATGATGCGCTCACGGATGAAACATTATTGTGAACAAAATATTTTCCTCACATGTGATGCCTTTCCGCGCTCTGATCGACGCTTGCTGGAAAGAAAAATATACTGCCGCACGGTTTACCCGTGACCTGATTGCCGGGATAACCGTCGGGATTATTGCTATCCCGCTGGCAATGGCGTTGGCTATTGGTAGTGGTGTGGCACCCCAGTACGGTTTATATACCGCAGCTGTTGCGGGGATTGTCATTGCTCTGACGGGTGGGTCACGCTTTAGCGTTTCCGGTCCGACTGCGGCATTTGTGGTAATTCTCTATCCCGTTTCGCAACAGTTTGGACTGGCAGGACTGCTGGTCGCGACACTCATGTCAGGTGTCTTTTTGATCCTGATGGGGCTGGCACGTTTTGGACGCTTGATTGAATATATTCCGGTTTCCGTGACCTTAGGTTTCACCTCGGGTATCGGGATCACCATCGGTACCATGCAGATTAAAGATTTTCTCGGTCTGCAAATGGCCCATGTCCCGGAGCATTATCTACAAAAAGTCGGCGCATTATTTATGGCGTTGCCGACCATTAATGTGGGTGATGCTGCCATTGGCATTGTGACGCTTGGCATTCTGGTTTTCTGGCCGCGTCTGGGCATTCGTTTGCCTGGTCACCTTCCGGCCTTGCTGGCTGGTTGCGCGGTGATGGGGATTGTTAACCTGCTCGGCGGACATGTAGCTACCATCGGTTCGCAATTCCACTACGTTCTGGCCGATGGTTCTCAGGGTAACGGTATTCCGCAATTGCTGCCACAACTGGTGCTGCCGTGGGATCTACCTGATTCAGAATTCACGCTAACCTGGGATTCTATTCGCACACTGCTGCCTGCGGCATTCTCAATGGCAATGCTCGGCGCAATCGAATCTCTGCTCTGCGCCGTGGTACTGGATGGTATGACCGGAACGAAACACAAAGCGAACAGCGAACTGGTTGGACAGGGACTGGGGAATATCATCGCCCCGTTCTTTGGTGGTATTACCGCTACAGCTGCCATCGCGCGCTCTGCCGCTAACGTCCGTGCCGGGGCAACTTCCCCTATCTCGGCGGTGATCCACTCTATTCTGGTTATTCTTGCCCTGCTGGTACTGGCACCGCTGCTCTCCTGGCTGCCGCTTTCCGCCATGGCTGCCCTGCTGTTGATGGTGGCGTGGAACATGAGTGAAGCGCACAAAGTGGTCGACTTGCTGCGTCATGCGCCGAAAGATGACATCATCGTCATGCTGCTGTGCATGTCGCTGACTGTGCTGTTTGATATGGTTATTGCCATCAGCGTGGGGATCGTGCTGGCATCGCTACTGTTTATGCGTCGTATCGCACGTATGACTCGCCTGGCACCGGTAGTCGTAGACGTTCCAGACGATGTTCTGGTTCTGCGCGTTATTGGTCCGCTGTTTTTTGCTGCCGCTGAAGGCTTGTTCACGGACCTGGAGTCACGTCTTGAAGGCAAACGGATTGTGATTCTGAAGTGGGATGCCGTTCCGGTACTTGATGCTGGTGGTCTTGATGCGTTCCAGCGTTTTGTGAAGCGTCTGCCCGAAGGATGTGAACTGCGCGTGTGCAACCTGGAATTCCAGCCACTGCGCACTATGGCTCGCGCAGGCATTCAACCGATCCCGGGCCGCCTTGCTTTCTTCCCGAATCGTCGCGCGGCGATGGCGGATTTATAAGTACGAGATTGACCAGTCAGCGCAAACTGACTGGTCAGCAAACTGCATTATTTGTTAGCTATGACGGCGATTATCGCTACGGCGGCAACGTTTGTCATAGTGGCGAACCCACCAGTAACGGTCGCACACCTGTTCATGCCCGCCAACACGGGCACCCGCCAGCCAGAGAATGGCACCGACGAAAATACTTAGCACTGCACCATGTGCGAAATACTGGGGCATATTAAACTGTGGTAACTGGTTGAGGATTGAATACCCCACGCCGACCACCATTACCACCAGACCCAACCCCATGAGCACGTTACCGAGTAACGAAGCGTTTTTGCGTTTCATATGTCACCTCCGGAACTTTCTGGGTTGTAACAGGGAATACCCCTCTTCCTTATGTGTAAAGTATAGACAACACCCTGTGGGTTATGTGCGGGCGTGATCACAATTACAACCCTTATTTCAACAAAACTTTACAAATAAACGCCTGAACACCTTGACTTTCTAATAGTCCACTCAGGCAATTATTGCGTTATCTGCATTTGATACGCAGTTTTTTGTCAAGCGGGGCCGCAACCAGTAAACTACGCGCCAGTTATGTACACACTCAGGACAAAAAAACGTGACGATTAAATTGATTGTCGGCCTGGCGAACCCCGGCGCTGAATACGCCGCAACGCGACATAATGCTGGTGCCTGGTTCGTTGACTTACTGGCAGAGCGATTGCGCGCTCCGCTGCGCGAAGAGGCTAAATTCTTTGGTTATACTTCGCGAGTCACCCTTGGAGGCGAAGATGTCCGCCTGTTAGTCCCGACTACATTTATGAATCTCAGCGGCAAAGCCGTTGCGGCGATGGCCAGTTTTTTCCGCATTAATCCGGACGAAATTCTGGTGGCCCACGACGAACTGGATCTGCCTCCTGGCGTCGCCAAATTTAAGTTGGGCGGTGGCCATGGTGGTCACAATGGACTGAAAGACATCATCAGTAAATTGGGTAATAACCCTAACTTTCACCGTTTACGCATCGGAATCGGTCATCCGGGCGATAAAAATAAAGTTGTTGGTTTTGTATTAGGCAAACCGCCTGTTAGTGAACAGAAGTTAATTGATGAAGCCATCGACGAAGCGGCGCGTTGTACTGAAATGTGGTTTACAGATGGCTTGACCAAAGCAACGAACCGATTGCACGCCTTTAAAGCGCAATAAGTCGTTGTCTGCGGCATTTTTGCCGAGTGCCGTGTATAATAGGCAAAGTTATTTCCATTTCTGCAATCTGTTAGCAATAACAGGTTGATTATTAAGATATTAAGGTGATTTAAATCATGGGATTCAAATGCGGTATCGTCGGTTTGCCCAACGTCGGGAAATCTACCCTGTTCAACGCGCTGACCAAAGCCGGTATTGAAGCGGCCAACTTTCCATTCTGCACCATCGAGCCGAACACAGGCGTCGTACCAATGCCTGACCCTCGCCTGGATCAACTGGCTGAAATCGTAAAACCGCAGCGTACGCTTCCCACGACCATGGAATTTGTCGATATCGCCGGTCTGGTAAAAGGCGCATCGAAAGGCGAAGGTCTGGGTAACCAGTTCCTGACCAACATCCGTGAAACCGAAGCGATCGGTCACGTTGTTCGCTGCTTTGAAAATGACAACATCATTCACGTTTCCGGCAAAGTTAACCCGGCTGATGATATTGAAGTTATCAACACCGAACTGGCGCTGGCAGACCTCGACACCTGCGAACGTGCGATTCATCGCGTACAGAAGAAAGCCAAAGGTGGCGATAAAGACGCGAAAGCTGAGCTGGCGGTCCTGGAAAAATGCCTGCCCCAGCTGGAAAACGCAGGTATGCTGCGCGCGCTGGATTTAAGCGCTGAAGAGAAAGCGGCTATTCGTTACCTGAGCTTCCTGACGCTGAAACCAACAATGTACATCGCCAACGTCAACGAAGACGGTTTTGAAAACAACCCGTATCTTGACCAGGTGCGTGAAATCGCGGCGAAAGAAGGTTCTGTTGTGGTTCCGGTTTGTGCTGCAGTTGAAGCAGACATTGCCGAACTGGACGACGAAGAACGTGACGAGTTTATGCAGGAGCTTGGGCTGGAAGAGCCGGGCCTGAACCGTGTGATCCGTGCCGGTTATAAGCTGCTGAACCTGCAAACTTACTTCACCGCTGGGGTGAAAGAAGTACGTGCATGGACCATTCCGGTTGGTGCAACCGCGCCGCAGGCCGCTGGCAAAATCCATACTGATTTTGAAAAAGGCTTTATCCGTGCACAAACTATTTCGTTCGAAGATTTCATCACTTACAAAGGTGAACAAGGCGCGAAAGAAGCAGGCAAAATGCGTGCAGAAGGCAAAGATTACATCGTTAAAGATGGCGATGTAATGAACTTCCTGTTCAACGTCTAATTAATTTGTTGTCTCATGAGGTTTCGCTAAATCTCATGAAGAGCGCAAAAGTATATAAAATCCACGCAATTGCGTGGATTTTTCATTTCACCGAGTCCTAACCATTCTTATAACATCCTACACTTTTGTGCTTATTGCCTATAGTGAACCACGAGAATAATTAAAGACATAAGTGTTCAGATGAGGGATATCTCATTAGCAATGAGATAACGTAAGTTTGTGTTCCACTCCACATCAGCCCCCTTCACAGCTGATCAATATTGATTACGCTCCAGTATGCTGGCGAGAAAAGGACTTGCCTGAAGGGCAATATCCAGCAGATAAAGCCCCCGAATAACGTGATTACGTGCGTTCCTGGCAAGATGAAAATGATAACCAGTAGCACGATAATAACGATAAGCCAGAAAATCCATTGATCAAAAATGAATATCGATGTTTTTTGCTTTTTCTTATTAGTAATGCAAAAATGGCTCATATTGTTTTTGTTATGCAGATACATCAAGCGAAAATCCCATAACCAATTAGGATTATTACCAAAAATATTCACCAAATTATTTAACCGCTGTTTGTTGTAATGTTTTTGTCATATTCATTGTAACGAATTGGAATAAGTAACGACAACTTAGGGAATAACTCGATCTAAACTCACCTTTGTAAGGGGGATGTTAAATATATATTAATTCCTGTGTTCCTGATTTTGCCCGGTAATAGAGAATTATTCTCAGAGCAGCTCATCATGATTGCACCATACAAATATCATGATGATAAGAGGATATTATTCATTGACTTAAACAAAATGACAAAATCCATAGACCCATAGCCTGGGTACTATATAGGAGTGGTATGGGCATCAAACAACACAATGGGAATACCAAAGCCGATCGTCTCGCTGAATTAAAAATCCGTTCGCCCTCCATTCAACTGATAAAATATGGCGCTATTGGTTTGAATGCAATTATCTTTTCCCCCCTGCTGATAGCTGCTGATTTAGGAAGTCAAAATGGCACCAATATTACCATTAGTGATGGTGACAGAATTACAGGAGATACCGCCGATCCATCAGGAAACCTATATGGTGTAATGACCCCAGCAGGAAACACGCCTGGCAATATCAACCTGGGTAATGATGTCACCGTCAATGTCAACGACGCCTCTGGATATGCAAAGGGAATCGTTATTCAGGGCAAGAACAGCTCCCTGACAGCTAACCAACTTACAGTAGATGTTGTTGGTCAAACCTCTGCCATCGGCATTAATTTAATTGGTGACTATACCCATGCTGACTTAGGCACAGGCAGCACCATTAAGAGTAACGATGACGGCATCATTATTGGACATAGCTCAACACTAACAGCCACTCAATTCACCATTGAAAACTCGAACGGTATAGGCCTAACCATCAATGACTATGGCACCAGTGTCGATCTTGGAAGCGGAAGTAAAATCAAGACCGATGGAAGTACAGGTGTTTATATCGGTGGTCTCAACGGCAATAACGCCAATGGTGCTGCGCGTTTTACGGCGACAGACCTGACAATCGATGTTCAGGGCTACAGCGCCATGGGGATAAACGTACAGAAAAACTCTGTTGTCGATCTCGGAACAAACAGTTCCATTAAAACCAATGGCGATAATGCACACGGCCTCTGGAGCTTTGGCCAGGTGAGCGCGAATGCACTCACTGTTGATGTAACTGGAGCCGCGGCAAATGGCGTCGAAGTTCGTGGTGGTACAACCACTATCGGTGCTGATAGCCATATTTCTTCCGCGCAGGGCGGTGGCCTCGTAACCAGTGGTTCAGACGCGACAATCAATTTTTCTGGCACGGCAGCGCAACGAAACAGCATCTTTTCCAGCGGTTCTTATGGTGCCTCAGCCCAGACGGCAACGGCTGTTGTCAACATGCAAAATACCGATATTACGGTTGATCGTAATGGCAGTCTGGCGCTGGGTTTGTGGGCGCTCAGCGGCGGTAGAATAACCGGAGACAGTTTGGCTATCACCGGCGCGGCAGGAGCCAGGGGGATTTATGCCATGACCAACAGCCAGATCGACCTCACGAGCGATCTGGTCATTGATATGAGTACACCCGACCAGATGGCCATCGCAACGCAACATGACGATGGTTATGCCGCCAGCCGCATCAACGCTTCGGGTCGTATGCTTATCAACGGTAGCGTTCTCTCCAAAGGTGGGCTAATCAATCTGGATATGCACCCTGGGTCGGTTTGGACAGGTTCTTCCCTCAGCGATAATGTCAATGGCGGGAAACTGGACGTTACAATGAATAACAGCGTCTGGAACGTAACAAGTAATTCTAATCTCGACACGCTGGCGCTGAGCCATTCAACTGTCGATTTTGCCAGCCACAAGTCAACTGCCGGCACATTCACCACATTAAACGTAGAGAACCTGAGCGGTAACAGTACCTTTATTATGCGTGCTGATGTTGTTGGCGAGGGTAATGGCGTTAATAATAAAGGGGATTTATTGAATATCAGCGGGAGTAGTGCTGGTAATCACATATTGGCTATCCGTAACCAGGGCAGCGAGGCCACAACGGGAAATGAAGTTCTGACAGTGGTAAAAACCACTGACGGCGCGGCCTCGTTCAGCGCGTCTTCTCAGGTTGAGTTGGGAGGATATCTGTATGATGTGCGTAAAAATGGCACTAACTGGGAGCTCTACGCTTCCGGGACAATTCCGGAGCCGACTCCTAATCCTGAGCCCACACCAGCCCCCGCTCAGCCCCCCATAGTCAACCCCGATCCTACGCCTGCCCCCGCTCCCACGCCTAAACCCACCACGACCGCAGATGCTGGCGGCAATTATCTCAATGTCGGTTACTTATTGAACTATGTTGAAAACCGTACGCTGATGCAACGGATGGGTGACCTGCGAAATCAGAGTAAAGACGGAAATATCTGGCTGCGCAGTTATGGGGGAAGTCTGGACTCCTTCGCCAGTGGCAAACTGAGCGGCTTTGACATGGGTTACAGCGGTATCCAGTTTGGTGGGGATAAACGTATCTCTGATGTAATGCCGTTGTATGTCGGTCTGTATATTGGCTCAACACATGCATCGCCGGACTATAGCGGAGGCGACGGTACCGCACGTTCAGACTACATGGGAATGTATGCCAGTTACATGGCACAAAACGGTTTTTACAGCGATCTCGTAGTAAAAGCATCGCGCCAGAAAAATAGTTTCCACGTACTGGACAGTCAGAACAACGGCGTTAACGCCAACGGCACTGCGAAAGGAATGAGTATCTCCCTGGAAGCCGGGCAGAGGCTCAACCTGTCCCCTACTGGTTATGGGTTCTATATAGAGCCGCAAACCCAGCTCACATACAGCCACCAGAATGAGATGGCTATGAAGGCGAGTAATGGCCTCAATATACATCTGAATCACTACGAATCGCTGCTGGGGCGTGCCAGCATGATACTGGGGTATGACATCACCGCAGGCAACAGCCAGCTGAATGTCTATGTGAAGACTGGCGCTATCCGCGAGTTTTCAGGGGATACCGAATATCTGTTGAACAACTCCCGGGAGAAGTACAGTTTCAAAGGTAATGGCTGGAATAATGGCGTGGGAGTCAGTGCACAGTATAACAAACAGCACACATTCTATCTCGAAGCGGATTACACGCAGGGTAACCTCTTTGATCAGAAGCAAGTCAACGGAGGATATCGCTTCAGCTTTTAAGTGCGGGATAGACAAGCCCTTAAACGATGCTGAAAAATGTTAGCGTGCGCCGGAATGAAATACAGATCTCTCTGATGTATCAGAAATCGTTTCTGTCTTTCATACCCGGCGCTTAAACTGCCCTGCATCAATGCCATGTTGCTTCATTTTCCGCCACAGCGTAGTGCGGCCGATTCCAAGTAAAGCCGACATTTCCTGAATGCGACCGCCTGTGACCTGGGCTGCGTTAATAATTGCCTCTTTTTCAACTTCCGCAAATGACAGACTGGTGGAAAGGCGGGTGGCGCTGACATCATCTGTCGCCTGCTCGGTAAACAGATGTTCAGGTAAATCACTGACGTGAATGCGCCCGTTATCACTACTCAGAGCAAGATTCTCGATGACGCTGTAAAGTTCAAAATCGTTGCCTGGCCATGCACAAGAAACCAGGCGAGCGAGGGCATCGTCATCAATTTTCAGACGCGTAGAGAAGCGTTTTTCAAGACTGCGTAATTTGTTATTCACCAGCGCCGGAATGCTGCCACGCCGCATACGCAGAGGCGGGATGGTAATTTCAAATGCATGCAGCGCGTAATACAGCTGGCGACTAAAGCGATTTTGTTCCACCAGCATTGCCAGGTCCGCGGTCGTTGTGGCAATCACTTTGACATCAATGGGTATTAAACGCCGCGCATCCAGTCGCGTGATAACACCCTGCTTGATAACCTGAAGCAAAGCAGACTGTAACTCCACCGCCAGATATTCAATCTTTTCAAGAAACAGCGTGCCGCCGTGCGCCAGTTCCAGTCGACTCAAACGACCATTTTCATTATCCGTGCGATCGCCACCAATAAATTCTTCCGCCAGCGCCGCATCACCATATAACTCACAATTGACGGCGATATAAGGCCCCGCTGCACGCTCGCTTTCATTATGAATTGCCTGACTTAGCAGTGCCTTACCCACGCCCTCTTCTCCACAAAGCAGGACAGGAAAGCTACTGCGCGCCGCCTGGCGACCAAAATGAATCAAGCGGCGGGTTTGCGGATCCTCTTGTGGCATATGAGCGAAAGTATGGCTGACTTTTCCTAATTGACTGGTCATTAACTGCCGCATCTGTTCCACAGGATGGAGCAACAAAATAAAGCTGGTTCCCTGCGTTTCTATTATCGGTTTAAGGGTTATCACCGCATCAATAAACTGGTGCTGACTTTCAAAGGTTGCTTCTACGTGTTTGAGCGGATGTGCCTGTTTTATTGCTTGTTGCAATACGGCGGGTAACGTTAAGAGTTCAGTGATCGCCCTTCCCTGACTTGCCGTCGCGTCAAGGCGCAAGACCCGCGCCGCCTGGGCATTGATAAATTGCAAATGACCCTGCTCGTCCCAGCTAATCACGCCATCATCCATACTTTCTAACAGGGCATTAAGTTGATTTAAATGACGGTTAGTTTCAGCGAGCAAACTGTCCGTCAGCAGTAAATTACCGACCTCTCGGGCGATTGCCAACGTCAACGGCAAATCAGCTGCGGTAGTTTGCTCAACCGGACACGCCAGCGCTATTGTTCCCGTCAATCGGCCCTTGCTGTCAAACAACGGCGTTGCACAAAAGGCCCAGTTCCAGAGTGCCTGTTTGAAATGTTGATCGGCCATCGTTTTCACGGCCTGACCAGAGATAGCCGCTAACGATAGCGCACAAGTACCAATAATTCCCTCGGCGCAATACGTGCCGTCATTGAATCCCAGTGTACTTAGTTGCTGCAAGGTTTGCGGATCGCCATTACGGCTGAGAATGCAGGCGGTTTCATCGAGGATAAGCAACGCACACTCTCGCGGTGCCATATATTCCCAGGCATCTTCCAGCGCAGCCTGCCCGAGCGTCAGCATCGCTTTCTTACGCCGATAAATAGACGCAAATGTCACGCCCTGGGCCTGGTGTGGTACGTTCCATGTCTCCCGTTTCATCAGCTTATTGCATCTCTCCCAGGAGGTTGCAATTAAGGGAGATATGCCCCGACCATCGTTGTTAAAAGCGCCACTCATATCGCGCATCCCTTATGACAAAAGGTGTTCCGGCTCGCAATTTTAAGTATTAATACACGTAAAAGTTTCAATATGGAACATTCATTAAAGCATATGTTTCACTATGAAACATAATTTGGGCTAATTTTCTTTTCCCTTGCCTGATGCACAATGGATTCATCGGCAGTCAGTGGTCGCCGTGTCGTTGAACATCATCCATGCCCTACCGTAATTGCTGGAGCAAAATAATGAAAAAATTGATCAATGATGTGCAAGACGTACTGGACGAACAACTGGCAGGACTAGCGAAAGCGCATCCATCGCTGACACTGCATCAGGATCCGGTGTATGTCACCCGAGCTGATGCCCCCGTTGCAGGTAAAGTCGCCCTGCTGTCGGGTGGCGGTAGCGGACACGAACCGATGCACTGCGGTTATATCGGTCAGGGGATGCTTTCGGGGGCCTGTCCGGGCGAAATTTTCACCTCACCGACGCCCGATAAAATCTTTGAATGCGCCATGCAAATTGATGGCGGCGAAGGTGTACTGTTGATTATCAAAAATTACACCGGCGATATTCTTAACTTCGAAACAGCAACCGAGTTACTGCACGATAGCGGCGTAAAAGTGACCACTGTGGTCATTGATGACGACGTTGCAGTAAAAGACAGTCTTTATACCGCCGGGCGGCGCGGCGTTGCCAACACCGTATTAATTGAAAAACTCGTAGGCGCAGCGGCGGAGCGTGGCGACTCACTGGACGCCTGTGCGGAACTGGGGCGTAAGTTGAATAATCAAGGCCACTCAATAGGTATTGCTCTCGGTGCCTGTACCGTTCCTGCCGCGGGCAAACCTTCTTTTACCCTGGCGGACAATGAGATGGAGTTTGGCGTCGGCATTCATGGTGAGCCAGGTATTGACCGCCGTCCCTTCTCTTCCCTTGATCAAACCGTCGATGAAATGTTCGACACCCTGCTGGAAAATGGCTCATACCATCGCACTTTGCGTTTCTGGGATTATCAACAAGGCAGCTGGCAGGAAGAACCACAAACCAAACAACCGCTCCAGTCTGGCGATCGGGTGATTGCGCTGGTTAACAATCTTGGCGCAACTCCGCTTTCTGAGCTATACGGCGTCTATAACCGCCTGACCACACGTTGCCAGCAAGCAGGATTGACTATCGAACGTAATTTAATTGGCGCGTACTGCACCTCACTGGATATGACCGGTTTCTCAATCACCTTACTGAAAGTTGATGACGAAACGCTGGCACTCTGGGACGCCCCGGTCCACACCCCGGCCCTTAACTGGGGTAAATAAGGAGATAGCAATGTCACTGAGCAGAACTCAAATTGTTAACTGGCTCACTCGTTGTGGCGATATTTTCAGCACCGAGAGCGAGTATCTTACCGGACTGGATCGCGAAATTGGCGACGCTGACCACGGACTAAATATGAACCGAGGCTTTAGCAAAGTGGTGGAAAAACTCCCTGCTATCGCAGATAAAGATATCGGTTTCATTCTCAAGAATACCGGTATGACGCTACTTTCCAGCGTCGGTGGTGCCAGTGGTCCGCTTTTCGGTACCTTCTTTATCCGCGCCGCACAGGCGACCCAGGCACGGCAAAGCCTGACGCTGGAAGAGCTTTATCAGATGTTCCGCGATGGCGCGGACGGCGTAATCAGTCGCGGTAAAGCCGAACCTGGCGATAAAACCATGTGTGATGTCTGGGTGCCGGTGGTGGAATCGTTACGTCAGTCCAGCGAGCAAAATCTCTCTGTTCCGGCGGCGCTCGACGCTGCCAGTAGCATCGCCGAATCCGCTGCACAAAGTACGATTACGATGCAAGCCCGCAAAGGCCGCGCCAGTTATCTCGGTGAACGCAGTATTGGTCACCAGGATCCCGGCGCGACCTCGGTGATGTTTATGATGCAAATGTTGGCGTTAGCCGCAAAAGAGTAAGGAATTGGTGATGGTAAACCTGGTCATAGTTTCACATAGCAGCCGACTGGGAGAAGGTGTCGGTGAATTAGCCCGTCAGATGTTAATGAGTGATAGTTGTAAAATCGCCATTGCCGCGGGAATTGACGATCCACAAAATCCCATTGGTACCGATGCCGTCAAAGTGATGGAGGCCATCGAATCTGTTGCTGATGCCGACCATGTGCTGGTCATGATGGATATGGGTAGCGCATTATTGAGTGCTGAAACTGCGCTGGAATTGCTGGCTCCCGAGATCTCCGCAAAAGTACGTTTGTGTGCTGCGCCGTTGGTCGAAGGTACACTGGCAGCAACGGTTAGCGCGGCCTCGGGGGCGGAGATCGACAAAGTTATCTTTGACGCCATGCATGCGCTGGAAGCCAAACGTGAACAACTGGGTTTACCGTCCTCCAACACTGAAATCTCTGACACATGTCCTCCGTACGATGAAGAAGCCCGTTCTCTGGCGGTGCTCATAAAAAACCGTAACGGCCTGCATGTACGTCCGGCCTCCCGGCTGGTTTATACCTTATCGACATTTAATGCCGATATGTTGCTGGAGAAAAACGGCAAATGCGTCACACCGGAGAGTATTAACCAGATTGCGTTACTACAAGTTCGCTATAACGATACGCTGCGCCTGATTGCGAAAGGGCCAGAAGCTGAAGAGGCACTGATCGCTTTCCGTCAGCTGGCTGAAGATAACTTTGGTGAAACGGAGGAAGTTGCTCCACCTATTCTGCGTCCCGTTCCGCCTGTTTCGGGTAAAGCCTTTTATTATCAACCGGTTTTATGTACGGTACAGGCAAAATCAACCCTGACCGTGGATGAAGAACAAGAACGATTACGCCAGGCCATTGACTTCACGTTATTAGATCTGATGACGTTAACAGCGAAAGCAGAAGCCAGCGGGCTTGACGATATTGCCTCAATCTTTTCTGGTCACCATACACTGTTAGATGATCCGGAACTGCTGGCGGCGGCAAGCGAACTCCTTCAGCATGAACATTGCACGGCAGAATATGCCTGGCAGCAAGTTCTTAAAGAACTTAGCCAGCAATACCAGCAACTGGATGATGAATATCTACAAGCTCGCTATATTGATGTGGACGATCTTCTGCATCGCACCCTGGTCCACCTGACCCAAACGAAAGAAGAACTCCCGCAGTTTAACTCGCCAACTATTCTACTGGCGGAGAACATCTATCCCTCCACAATACTGCAACTGGATCCGGCGGTTGTAAAAGGTATCTGCCTTAGCGCCGGAAGTCCGCTATCCCACAGCGCCCTGATCGCCCGTGAACTGGGGATTGGCTGGATTTGCCAGCAGGGTGAGAAACTGTATGCGATACAACCAGAAGAAACGCTAACGCTGGACGTTAAAACGCAACGTTTCAGCCGTCAGGGTTAAACCACCGTTCGGATGGCATCGTTCTGATGCCATCCGGCTATTTACTCTGCACGGATGATTTTTAACTACCTGTTATATTTTTCACCAAATCATGATGATTTTTTCTGCGCTAATCGCGAACCCAACGCCGCTGGCTGGCTAACAAACAGACGTTATTTGATCACTCTATTTCGCCGTTATTTATCCCTTTAATTCCCTTTTCTAAAATGCCTGACCGTTCGCAGAATGAGATTTCGATCATGCAGCTAGTGCGATCCTGAACTAAGGTTTTCTGATACTTGAACACCGTTTTATTCGGTTTCGCCAAAGGAGAATGATTGATGAAATCCCCCGCACCTTCTCGCCCGCAAAAAATGGCGTTTATTCCAGCCTGCATCTTTTTGTGTTTCGCTGCGCTATCGGTGCAGGCAGAAGAAACACCGGTAACGCCACAGCCGCCTGATATTTTATTAGGGCCGCTGTTTAATGATGTGCAAAACGCCAAACTTTTTCCGGACCAAAAAACCTTTGCCGATGCCGTGCCGAACAGCGATCCGCTGATGATCCTTGCTGATTATCGGATGCAGCAAAACCAGAGCGGATTTGATCTGCGCCATTTCGTTAACGTCAATTTCACCCTGCCGAAAGAGGGCGAGAAATATGTTCCGCCAGAGGGGCAATCACTACGCGAACATATTGACGGACTTTGGCCGGTATTAACGCGTTCTACCGAAAATACCGAAAAATGGGATTCTCTGTTACCGCTGCCGGAACCTTATGTCGTGCCGGGCGGACGTTTTCGCGAGGTATATTACTGGGACAGTTACTTCACCATGTTAGGGCTTGCCGAAAGCGGTCACTGGGATAAAGTCGCGGATATGGTGGCCAATTTTGCTCATGAAATAGACACTTACGGGCATATTCCCAACGGCAACCGCAGTTACTATTTAAGTCGCTCGCAGCCGCCCTTCTTTGCCCTGATGGTAGAGTTACTGGCGCAGCATGAAGGCGATGCCGCGTTGAAGCAATACCTGCCGCAAATGCAAAAAGAATATGCTTACTGGATGGACGGTGTTGAAAACCTGCAAGCCGGACAACAGGAAAAACGCGTTGTAAAACTTCAGGATGGTACCCTTCTCAACCGCTACTGGGACGATCGCGATACGCCACGACCAGAGTCATGGGTGGAAGATATTGCCACCGCCAAAAGCAATCCGAATCGACCTGCCACTGAAATTTACCGCGACCTGCGCTCTGCCGCTGCGTCTGGCTGGGATTTCAGCTCGCGCTGGATGGACAACCCGCAACAGTTAAATACCTTACGCACCACCAGCATCGTACCGGTCGATCTGAACAGCCTGATATTTAAAATGGAAAAAATCCTCGCCCGCGCCAGCAAAGCTGCCGGAGATAACGCGATGGCAAACCAGTACGAAACGCTGGCGAATGCCCGTCAAAAAGGGATCGAAAAATACCTGTGGAACGATCAACAAGGCTGGTATGCCGATTACGACCTGAAAAGTCATAAAGTGCGCAATCAGTTAACCGCTGCCGCCCTGTTCCCGCTATACGTCAATGCGGCAGCGAAAGATCGCGCCAACAAAATGGCGACGGCGACGAAAACACATCTGCTGCAACCAGGCGGGCTGAACACCACGTCGGTGAAAAGTGGGCAACAATGGGATGCACCAAACGGCTGGGCACCGTTGCAGTGGGTCGCGACAGAAGGATTACAAAACTACGGGCAAAAAGAGGTGGCTATGGACATTAGCTGGCACTTCCTGACCAATGTTCAGCACACCTATGACCGGGAGAAAAAGCTGGTGGAAAAATATGATGTCAGCACCACCGGAACAGGGGGCGGCGGTGGCGAATATCCATTACAGGATGGCTTTGGCTGGACCAATGGCGTGACGCTGAAAATGCTGGATTTGATCTGCCCGAAAGAGCAACCGTGTGACAATGTTCCGGCGACGCGTCCACTCAGTGAATCAACAACACAGCCGGTAAAACAAAATGAGGCGGAACCTACGCCTTAACTTTACTGTATATCGAGCAATGCCATTACGTGCATAAAATTGGCATTGCTCTTTCTTCACCACGAAATACCACTCTTTCTACGGTCTATGTCTTTATTTTCTTTCATCAGAGAAGATTTTAATTTTATTTTATCAACTTGTTAATCATTACACCTCTATTTATATTTTCCCCCACTCCCCATTCTTCCTGACAATTTTCTTGTGGAACAAAGTGTTATTTAAGCAACAAGCAAATCATTCTGTCTCTTTAGACAAATTTTGACATCAAACATGATTTTTTTCGATATATATGTAAATATATAGCGGTTTTAATTATCAGGATATAACTTATGTCACTAACCAGACGGAGGTTTACACAGATTCTTGCGTCGACGTTGTTCCTGCATCATCTGCCTTCTTTTGCACAATCAGTCAAATTCTGGGCCTCACTGACGCTTCCCGAAGCCCAAAACATTACACGCATCGTCAGCGCAGGTGCGCCCGCCGATTTGCTATTGCTGGCTGTCGCGCCAGAAAAAATGGTCGGTTTTTCCTCTTTTGATTTTGCCCGTCAGGCATTAATTCCATTGCCAGAGCACATTCGCCAGTTACCCAGGCTGGGACGACTCGCCGGGCGCGCCAGCACACTCTCGCTGGAAGGGCTTATGGCGTTACATCCCGATTTGGTCGTTGATTGCGGCAATACGGATGAAACCTGGATCTCCCAGGCACGGCAGGTTAGCGAACAGACACAAATACCCTGGTTATTGCTTAACGGGAAACTGGCGCAATCAGCAGAACAGTTAACAACGCTTGGCAAAACGTTAGGCGAAGAGCACCGCGCCGCAGAACAAGCCAATCTCGCCAGCCGCTTCGTTGGTGAAGCTCAGGCATTCGCCACCTCACCCGCCGCTAACCTCAGCTTTTATGCTGCGCGCGGTCCTCGAGGGCTGGAAACGGGCTTACAGGGTTCGTTGCATACCGAGGCGGCGGAATTATTAGGTTTGCACAACGTCGCGCAAATAGCCGATCGCCACGGTCTGACACAGGTTTCCATGGAAAATCTCCTGCGCTGGCAGCCGGATATTATTCTGGTTCAGGAGGCCGTTACTGCAGATTTTATTCGTCGTGATCCTCTCTGGCAGGGCGTGAAAGCGGTTGCGGAACAACGCATCTTATTTTTAAGTGGCCTGCCCTTTGGCTGGCTGGATGCCCCGCCGGGAATCAACCGTCTTCTGGGATTACGCAGACTTCACGCCTGGCTGGATCCCGCCATCAATCGCCAGTTTAAAAGTGACATGCAGCATTACGCCCAACTGTTCTGGCATTGCCCATTAAGTGACGCCGACTATCAAAAATTGGTGGCGAGCTAATGAGAACCGTAAACGGATGTATTTTGCTGCTGGCAGCTATCAGTATCACTTTTGCCGCCGTAAGTGGGGCTTATCATCTCGATATACAGCAACTGCTGGCGCTCATTCTTCGTCAAGAAAATGTTCCTGTGCAGGAACAAATTGTCTTCTGGCAAATCCGCGTACCGCGTATTCTTGCTGCGCTGTTTCTGGGCGCGGCGCTGGCAGGGGCCGGAACCACCTATCAGGGAATGTTCCGTAATCCCTTAGTGTCACCGGATATTTTAGGCGTCTCCGCCGGTGCCGGACTTGGTGCCTGCGCGGCAATCCTGTGGGGATTATCCATTGTTTACATCCAGCTGTACGCATTTTGCGGCGGGCTGATGGTGGTCGCGGGCGTCTGGTTGATTACGCGTCGGGTGACCCGCCACGATCCGATCTTAACCCTGGTGCTGGTTGGCATTGCGTTAGGAACGTTGTGCGGAGCGGGGATATCGCTAATAAAAACGCTGGCCGATCCTTACACCCAGTTACCGTCAATTACCTTCTGGTTGCTGGGGGGGCTGTCCACCGTGACCTTACGCGATCTCTGCTATGCTGCACCGATCATTCTCATAGGCTCCTTGCCCCTGTTTTTTCTCCGCTGGCGCATGAATTTACTCACGCTTTCCGACGACGAAGCCCGTTCGCTGGGACTGAACGTGACACGTCTGCGCTTTGGATTAATTGTCTGCGCCACACTAATCACCGCCAGCACGGTAGCAATAGCGGGCATAATTGGTTGGGTCGGCCTGGTCGTTCCGCACATTGCCCGCTTGTTGACCGGTCATAACCATCAGCAGCTGTTGCCCATGGCAATGTGTACTGGCGCGATTCTGCTCCTGCTTACCGATACGCTGGCACGCAGCATTGGAACAACAGAAATCCCACTTGGCATTCTGACCGCTTTTGTTGGTGCACCGTTTTTCCTGTTTTTGTTGTTACGCGGAGGTCGCCAGTGACTTTGCTTGCCGTCCGTCATGCGTCTCTGGGTTACTCCCGCCATCCGGTGCTACGCGACGTGTCCTTCACCCTGTCGCAAGGAACAATTTGTTGTCTGTTAGGAGCCAATGGTTGCGGCAAAACCACACTCATGCGCTCCATTCTTGGCGTTATACCGTTATTAAAAGGCGAGATCTTACTGGATAGCCTCCCTGTGCAGACACACAGCCATCGCCAGCGCGCGCAGGCTATTGCCTGGGTGCCGCAGGCGCACGACGGCATTTTTGCTTTTAGTGTGCTGGATATGGTGTTGATGGGCCTGGCCCCCACCATAGGCGCTTTTTCCGTTCCCGGTAAGCAAGAACGCCTGAAAGCAACGGAGCAACTGGAAAAGCTGGGCATTTTGCATCTGGCGACACGACGCTGGAATACACTTAGCGGCGGTGAACGTCAGCTGGCTTTAATCGCCCGTGCACTCGTCCAGCAACCGCGCTTGTTATTACTGGATGAGCCTGCCTCCAGCCTCGATTTCGGTCATCAGATCCAACTACTGGACACGCTGGCGCAGCTCAAAAATAACGGCATGACAATGCTAATGTCGACTCATCATCCGCTCCATGCCAACGCCATTGCCGACAGCATTATCCAGGTAGAGCCAGATGGACGAGTAACACAAGGCTTACCGACCGAACAGTTAACAACGAACAAACTGGCTGCCCTGTATCGGGTTTCTGCCGACCAGATTCATCATCACCTCTCTGCAATTAGCCACTAAGGAACAATCATGCTCATTGATGATATTGATTTTGCGGACCTTTACCTGCAGCAACTCAAACTGGCCCACCGCACAGAAAAAACGCCGGATCACTGGGATCAACGGGCGGAAAAAATGGCGGAAAATTGCGCCTCGCCTACGGACAGCTACCTGCAACAACTGACCGCTAAAATTGATCTGCAAGGCGCGCAGACCTTATTCGATATGGGCTGCGGACCGGGTACCGTATCGCTGGCGCTGGCTGACAAACTCACGACGATTTATGGCGTTGATTACAGTCAGGGGATGCTGAAGGTTGCCGCCCGTCGCGCCGCCGCGCTAAAGGCAGACAATGTCCACTGGATCCAGCGCGCCTGGGAAGAGGACTGGAGTGACCTGCCACGCTGCGATATTGCCGTGGCTTCCCGCTCCACTCTGGTGGCTGATATGCGCCAGGCAATGAGCAAACTGAATAATCAGGCACGGCTTCGCGTCTATACGACTCATCTGGTCAGCACCTCGTTCGTCTCTCCAGCCATTCAGCGGGCGGCTGGTCGGGAAGTGATCGAATTACCCAACTATATCTTTGCGCTCAACGTCCTGTATCAGATGGGAATTTATGCTCACGTTGATTTTATCCGTGGACAAAATTGCCAACAGGATAACAGCACCTGGGAACGTTTTGAGCAGAACGTCAGCTGGAGTCTGGGCGCGCTTAACGACGATGAGCGTGAGCGGTTATATCGCTGGTATCAACAACAAGATGCTCGTGCCCTCGCCCCTGCCAGCCGCGACTGGGCGCTCATCTGGTGGGATAGCGTACCGCAAGAGGCACTGCGATGATTTTCCTTTCTCAGGCACAAATCGATGCGTTACTTCTGGAAGATATCCAGGGCGGTGACCTGACCACGCGAGCATTAAATATTGGATACCAGCATGGCTATATAGAGTTTTTTCACCGTCAGGGCGGCTGCGTCAGCGGAATTTCTGTCGTGTGTAAGATGTTAACTACGCTGGGATTAACTATTGATGACGCGGTCAGCGACGGTTCACAAGCGAACGCGGGTCAGCGGCTAATCCGTGCGCAGGGTAATGCCGCAGCACTTCATCAGGGATGGAAGGCAGTCCAGAATGTGCTGGAGTGGAGTTGCGGTGTTTCTGATTATCTCGCTCAAATGCTGGCGTTACTTCGTGAACGTTACCCTGATGGCAATATCGCCTGCACCCGAAAAGCAATTCCGGGCACCCGCTTACTGGCCTCGCAGGCAATTCTGGCTGCCGGAGGACTGATTCATCGTGCCGGATGTGCGGAAACCATATTATTGTTTGCCAACCACCGCCATTTTCTTCATGACAATCAGGACTGGTCAGGCGCAATCAATCAGTTACGTCGCCACGCACCCGAGAAGAAAATAGTTGTTGAAGCCGACACGCCGAAAGAGGCAATCGCCGCGTTACGCGCGCAACCAGACGTACTTCAGCTCGACAAATTTAGTCCGCAACAGGCAACTGAAATTGCGCAAATAGCACCGTCGCTGGCTCCTCACTGCACGCTGGCTCTGACCGGCGGAATTAATCTGACAACACTCAAAAATTACCTCGACTGCGGCATTCGCCTTTTTATTACCTCCGCGCCTTATTACGCGACACCAGCTGACATTAAAGTCAGTCTGCAACCCGCAGCCTCTATTTAATTCTTTGTTAAACGGAATTTATTCTATGAGACTCAAAAAACGTTATCTCTGCACAGCATTATCACTTGCCTTTACCCAGCAGGCCGTAGCGGCTCAGGAGAGTGACACGCTGACCGTATGGTCCAGTCCGGTATCATCGACGACGACCACCGTTCTCGATCAACCCACCATGAAGGCCCTGGATAAACAGAATGTCGCTCAGGCATTAAGTGTCGTCCCCGGCGTGGTGCTGCAAAAGTCAGGTAGCCGCAACGAAGAACAGGTCAAAGTTCGTGGCTTTGATAGTCGTCAGGTGCCGGTCTATTTCGACGGTGTGCCCATTTATGTTCCCTATGACGGCAACCTCGATCTGGCGCGGATTCTGACCAACAATTTGGGGGCAGTCGAAGTTTCCAAAGGGTATTCGTCGCTGCTTCAGGGGCCTAATCAGATGGGCGGAGCCATTAATATCACCACCCAGAAGCCAACAAAACCTCTGGAAGCAAATCTGGGATATCGCCAGGGATGGAGCCGTAGCCAGGACAATGCCTACGATATGCATGCTTCATTTGCCGCCAGCAGCGATCTGGGGTATTTGCAAGTCAGCGGTAGCCAGCTAAAGCAGGATTTTCTCGGCCTGCCGCATGGTGTAAATAATGATATTGCAGGCAAACACGGCAAGATGATTAATTCATCGGCTGATGATAAACGCGGCATTGTGAAGCTCGGTTTTACACCACGCGAAAACGATGAATACACATTGACTTACATTAAGCAGGATGGTGAAAAAGATAACCCGCCATACAGTGGAAATAGTGGTCAAAAATCACGCTACTGGCAGTGGCCAGAGTATGACAAAGAAAGTTTTTATTATCAGGGAACGACCCAACTAAACGATCGTTTTACCCTGAAAAGTCGGCTATATCGCGACACCTTTGAAAATACGCTGATGATGTACAACTCGCTGGCTGATTTGAAAAATAAAAAAGGCAGCTACAGCCATTATTCCGATTACAGCGACGGTGCCGGGTTACAACTGGCAGCCGATGTGCGTGAAAACGATCTGCTGTCGTTTGCCGTTAACTGGAAAGATGACGTACACCGGGAAAAAGGTGCGCCGCACGCCGCTTACGATCGCTATGAAGATCGTACCTGGTCGCTCGCCAGTGAATATCAATGGGCTGCTGCCGATAATGTCGATGTCGTGGCTGGAATCAGCTATGACTGGCGCGATAGCGTAGAAGCGAAAAAACATGAGAAAGATGGAAGCATCACCCATTATGACGACAACAATCAGTCAGCTTTTAACTGGCAGGTGATGGGGAAATACCACTTTGCCAATGAAGACACGCTGGCGCTTTCGTACTATGACCGCACACGCTTTCCGACGCTGAAAGAACGCTATACCACGTCCAAACCTGCGTATAACCAGATAGCGATTGTTAACCCGCAGCTCAAACCGGAACGCGCGCGCGGGGTGGATTTAACCTGGAATGGTGCCTTCACGCACGACTGGGGGTTTGAGGTCAGCGTTTACTATAACCGGGTGAGTGATGCCATCCTCTCGCACAATATCGATGCCGATACCATTCAAAATCAGAACAGCGGCACGGTGGATTACAGCGGTCTGGATGCCGGTATTAAGGGGAAAATCAGCAATATACTGGATGTAGGATTGAGCTACGCCCTGATCCACGCTGATGCCAAACGCAAAGACATCGGCAAGATAACCGATCTGCCAACGCAGACAATGACCGCATGGATGACTCTCAAACCGTGGGAGCCGTTAAGCGTAACGCTGTCGGAAGAGGCGCGTTCCTCCAGCTACAGCAACAGTAACGGTTCACAAAAAGCCGCCGGTTTTGCGGTGACCCACATTCGAGCCGATTACACCTTAGGTCATGGCTTCAGCGTCAATGCGTCGGTCAATAACCTGTTTGATACCCAATATGCCTACAGTGAAGGGTTTATTGAAGAAGGTCGCAATTTCTGGGCAGGTATCGAGTATACGTTCTGATGTGAAAGCGGATAGCGGCATCTGTATCGCTATCCGCCTTATGAAAATCTTATTCTCTTCGCAGAAGGCGGAATACGCCCAGCACCAGGATAGCGCCCACCACCGCCACCAGGAAGCTGTGCAGATTAAAACCACTGATGGAGCCGCCAATGCCAAACATGGTCGCCAGCCAGCCGCCGACCACCGCACCGACTATCCCGAGAATACAGGTCAGGAAAAATCCACCACCATCACGCCCCGGCATGATTAGCTTGGCGATAATGCCGGCTATCAGGCCAAAAATAATCCAGGCAATAATTCCCATGTTCAGGCCCTCGTTTCGATGAATCGGACGCAAGAAATGCTTACGTCAACGCTCTAAGTATAGGCAAGGGCGGAATCGATGCTGGGCGTATGTCGGCTGATTTAAGAACAACATGTAAAAAATATTCACGCATTTGTATTAAGTTTTGTTAACTGTGACCGATAAACCAAAGACAGTTTGTCAGTCAGGAGTTTTTCCGCGTGAGTCATTACCATGAGCAGTTCCTGAAACAAAATCCGTTAGCCGTCCTGGGCGTGTTACGCGATTTGCACAAAGCCGCAATTCCTTTGCGTATCAGTTGGAATGGCGGGCAGCTGATCAGCAAAATACTGGCAATAACCCCGGATAAACTGGTGCTGGATTTCGGCAGCCAGGCCGAAGATAACAACGCTGTGTTAAAGGCGCAGCACATTACCATTACCGCCGAAACCCAGGGCGCGAAAGTCGAATTTACTGTTGAACAACTACAGCAGAGTGAATACTTGCAGCTTCCGGCATTTATTACCGTACCGCCTCCCACCTTGTGGTTTGTACAACGACGCCGATATTTCCGCATCTCCGCCCCACTCCATCCGCCTTATTTTTGCCAGACCAAACTGGCGGATAACAGTACGTTACGTTTCCGCCTGTATGATTTGTCTTTAGGCGGCATGGGCGCATTACTGGAAACAGCAAAGCCTGCCGGATTGCACGAAGGCATGCGCTTCGCTCAGATTGAAGTCAACATGGGGCAATGGGGTGTTTTTCACTTTGACGCCCAGTTAATCTCAATCAGCGAGCGCAAAGTGATTGATGGCAAGAATGAAACCATCACCACTCCCCGTCTGAGCTTCCGTTTTCTTAACGTCAGCCCGACGGTGGAGCGGCAATTACAGCGGATTATTTTCTCTCTCGAGCGGGAAGCCCGGGAGAAAGCGGACAAAGTGCGCGACTGATTTACATCGCGTCCAGTGCCTGCTCAAGTTTGTAGATATAGCGCGGAGCCTGCGGCGCAGGATGATTTCGCGCTACGTGATCGAGGAACTCGTCAGCATCCAGATCGTTGATTTTGCTGATCGCCTTTTTCCGATCTGACGAGAAAGTCCGTAGCAGCGCACCTGCCCCGTTAGCATATGACACCACCAGCGCATATTGCAGTACCTTCGGATCTTCAATGCCTGCCAGCGGGCCGGTTTCCAGAATATTCAGGTAAGCCGCCCCCATTGAAATATTACGCTCCGGATTTTTCAGCTCGCTGGTCGTCGGCTCACCACTCCAGCCCATACGGCGATAAACATCACGTCCGGAGGTTGAGGCTTTTAACTGCATCAAACCAATGGCATTCGATTTACTCACCGCGTTCGGATTACCACCCGATTCGATAGCGATAATCGCCGTGATCAATTGTGGATCGACGCCCCAGGCTGCACCGGCTTTCTGGCTTATTGGCATCCACTGCATCGCACGTTGCACCGGAACTTTCGCGTTCCACGGCGGGTTCGTGTAGTCATGCTTTGATGAACAACCCGCTAATAACACAATCAAAAAGGCAAACCATCTTAATTTCACTTCTTCTATCCTTATAGCCTGGAATCGCCGTTGAGGTGACAACGGCACACCTAAGCGGCATGATATACATTTCGTTTCTGTTGTCAGCAAGGAATTGCCATGTCTCTGTTTCACTTAATTGCCCCATCGGGTTACTGCATAAAACAACACGATGCGCTGCGTGGTATCCAGCGCCTTACCGACGCGGGGCATCAGGTCAATAACGTCGAGGTTATTGCCCGTCGTTGTGAGCGTTTTGCGGGTACGGAAACGGAGCGTCTGGAAGATCTCAATTCCCTTGCCAGACTGACCACCCCCAACACCATCGTGCTGGCTGTACGCGGCGGTTACGGTGCCAGTCGTTTACTGGCAGATATTGACTGGCAGGCACTGGTGGCTCGCCAACAACATGACCCGTTGCTCATTTGCGGACATAGCGATTTTACCGCCATTCAGTGCGGTCTTCTGGCGCATGGCAATGTCATCACCTTTAGCGGCCCCATGCTGGTAGCAAACTTTGGCGCGGATGAACTGAACGCCTTTACCGAGCACCATTTCTGGCTGGCGTTACGCAATGAAACCTTCACCATTGAATGGCAAGGGGAAGGCCCGACATGTCAGACCGAAGGCACGTTGTGGGGAGGCAATCTTGCGATGCTAATTTCACTGATCGGTACACCGTGGATGCCACAAATTGAGAACGGTATTCTGGTGCTGGAAGATATTAACGAGCATCCTTTCCGCGTCGAACGTATGCTGTTGCAGCTCTATCATGCTGGAATTTTGCCACGTCAGAAGGCGATTATTCTCGGTAGCTTTAGCGGCAGCACGCCCAATGATTATGACGCAGGTTACAACCTGGAGTCAGTGTACGCGTTTTTGCGTTCCCGCCTGTCGATTCCACTCATTACCGGCCTCGATTTTGGTCATGAACAACGCACGGTTACGCTGCCGTTGGGCGCACATGCCATTCTTACTAACACCCGGGAAGGCACTCAGTTGACGATTAGCGGTCATCCTGTTCTTAAAATGTAAAAAAATCACGCTTCAGGGCTAAGTAAAACGCTGTCTCTGCCGCTAATATGGTAGGGTTTATATAAGAGACAGCGTAATCAGGAGTAACCGACCGTTGGATGCCACAACAATAATTAGCCTTTTCATCTTAGGATCCATCCTTGTCACCAGCAGTATATTACTTAGTTCATTTTCTTCCCGTCTTGGCATTCCTATTCTGGTTATTTTTCTGGCGATCGGCATGCTGGCAGGAGTCGATGGCGTCGGCGGTATCCCGTTTGATAATTACCCCTTCGCCTACATGGTAAGTAACCTGGCGCTGGCGATTATTTTGCTCGACGGCGGGATGCGCACTCAGGCCAGTTCCTTTCGTGTGGCGTTAGGACCGGCGCTGTCGCTGGCGACGCTGGGCGTGCTTATCACCTCTGGTTTAACCGGCATGATGGCGGCGTGGCTGTTTAATCTTGATTTGATTGAAGGCTTATTAATCGGCGCTATCGTCGGCTCCACCGATGCTGCAGCGGTCTTTTCTCTGCTGGGTGGTAAGGGGCTTAACGAACGTGTTGGCTCGACGCTGGAAATTGAATCCGGCAGTAATGATCCAATGGCGGTCTTTCTGACGATTACCCTGATTGCGATGATCCAGCAACATGAAAGCAGTGTCAGTTGGATGTTCGTAGTCGATATTCTGCAGCAATTTGGCCTCGGGATTGTCATCGGTCTTGGCGGTGGTTATTTACTGCTGCAAATGATTAATCGCATCGCCCTGCCCGCCGGATTATATCCATTGCTGGCATTAAGCGGCGGTATTTTAATTTTTGCTTTAACCACGGCGCTGGAAGGTAGCGGTATTCTGGCTGTTTATCTGTGCGGTTTTCTGCTGGGTAATCGGCCGATTCGCAACCGCTACGGCATCCTGCAAAATTTCGACGGCCTCGCCTGGCTGGCGCAAATCGCCATGTTCCTGGTGCTGGGGCTGTTGGTTAACCCAAGCGATCTGCTGCCTATTGCCATTCCGGCGCTCATTTTGTCCGCATGGATGATTTTCTTCGCCCGTCCTCTTTCGGTATTTGCCGGATTGCTACCGTTCCGTGGTTTTAATCTGCGTGAGCGCGTGTTTATCAGCTGGGTGGGATTACGCGGCGCGGTGCCAATCATCCTGGCCGTGTTCCCGATGATGGCGGGGCTGGAGAATGCGCGACTGTTCTTTAATGTCGCCTTCTTTGTGGTTCTGGTTTCACTGCTCTTGCAGGGAACATCACTCTCGTGGGCGGCGAAAAAAGCCAAAGTGGTGGTTCCGCCCGTCGGACGTCCGGTGTCACGCGTTGGTCTGGATATTCATCCGGAAAATCCGTGGGAGCAGTTTGTTTATCAGTTGAGTGCCGATAAATGGTGCGTGGGCGCGGCACTGCGCGATTTGCATATGCCAAAAGAGACGCGTATTGCGGCACTGTTTCGTGATAACCAGTTGCTTCATCCTACCGGCAGCACCCGACTGCGCGAAGGCGATGTGTTGTGTGTAATTGGTCGGGAACGCGATCTCCCGGCGCTCGGTAAACTGTTCAGCCAGTCGCCGCCGGTCGCGCTGGATCAACGCTTCTTTGGTGACTTCATTCTCGAAGCCAGCGCCAAATATGCAGATGTGGCGCTGATATATGGCCTGGAAGACGGGCGAGAATATCGTGATAAGCAACAAACGCTGGGTGAAATTGTCCAGCAGTTGTTAGGCGCGGCACCGGTTGTCGGTGACCAGGTAGAGTTTGCCGGAATGATCTGGACGGTGGCCGAGAAAGAAGATAATGAAGTGTTGAAGATTGGCGTACGGGTGGCAGAAGAGGAAGCTGAATCTTAAATTTAATACAGCATCTATCGCCGGATGCGATGCTTTGCGAACGCAGCCTGAGCCTGCATATAAACTTGTCATTTCCTGATTTTGATATGCACATTCCAACATCAGTAGAAGGTTAAATTATGGATGACAAACCATTGCAGGCTCTGGCTAATCAACTCAAAACACCGGCTCAAGAAAGTCAGCGTAATGGCTTCTTCTGACTGCAACAGGTGAAGAATAACCAGCCCCGCATTACCGGTATCCCCGTCAACCATCAGGGCCCCAGCCTGACATCGCCTGAACATATTCCCCCACGCAACCTGCCGCACTGGCGTAGCCCACACAATACGCGTTTCAGACTGCTCAGTAACTGTAGTGGCGTTTCATCCGCCTGTAGCACCGGATGCATGAGCGATTTCTTATAGTTATTCCTTTGCTTAATAACGATTATTTCCGGGTCGTTCGCTCTCGTATTTTCTTTAATACGTCAGAGCTGCCTGGGCCGTAATACAGCATGTACCAAACCCGACACGGCATTTCTGACCAAGGGAAAAAGTCAACGACGAGTCGTTATATCAGCGCAAGTGACGTCCTGTGGCACCTTTGCGGTGACCACATTCACGTCTCCGGCGCTGCCAGAGGATATTTATTTCAAGGATACGTAGCATTATGGCCAGCATTAAAGACATCCGCCCATTCGCCCCCGGCATTCCCCCATCTTCCGTTAACCCAGGCGTACGCCCACCAGGGCAGTTCTTCCTGCCGGTGGAACTCAAGAATGAAATTTTGCGGAACATGAAGTATATCGGCCCGCAAATATTTAGCTGGGGTGATGACCACCGGCAGATCATTGACCTCAGTACCGCGGGCGAAGTGAAAATACATATGGTAGACAATACCATCATCACGTTGGAGCGCCTGAATCCGAATCCGCAACATAACGAGTTCATGATGGTCGCCGAATGGTGCCAATGGGCTATGGAGCGGGATGGTTTGCAAGAAAACCTGCAAAAAAACCTGTACGAAATCCTGGAAGAAAACCAGCAAAACAAACAGTCAGAAATTCCCCAAGAAGACCTGAAAGAAAGTCTGGAAGAAATCAAGGAAAATATCCTGGAAGAAAACCTGCCAGCAAGCCGGATTGAAAACCGGGCAGAAGCATTGCGCAGAATGAAGGAATGTCTCATTACAAGACAGAGTATGCTCAATCTTAGCAACCTGGGATTGACTTCACTCCCTGAGAATTTGCCTCCACATCTGATTGAATTTTACTGCAGTAAAAACGTGTTGACCGCGTTACCGAAGGTGATGCCAAAGTGGCTGCTGGTGCTTGACTGTACAGATAACGTCTTGATCTTGTTACCGAAGGTGCAGCCCTCAAAACTGATGGTACTGAAGTGCTATGAAAACTGTATTATCTGGCTGCCTGAGCTGTCGACTAACCTGAGAGTGATTAACTGTTCTGAAAACTTCTTGCAATTTTTACCGCCGTCGATGCCCCAGTACCTGTATAAACTATCCTGTGCCGGCAACAATATTCACTCAATACCTGATGAGATGCTGGAGAACTTGACTCGCCTGAAAGTATTTGACTGTTCTAGTAACGATTTGATCTCTGCACCACGGCTGCCGCCCAAACTAATAATTTACTACTGTGGAGAAAACCAGTTTAAAACGGTACAGGTGCCACAGCCCCAGAGCCTGAAGGTGTTTGACTGTAATGGTAACCCGTGGGACAAAGATAATTTACCGACGCTGTTCAAAGCCGTCGAGGGCCTGAAAAAACAGCAGGGCCTGAAGGACCTTTTGGGCTTTTTGCACAAGGAGGGCCAGATGAAGCTGGAGAAGCTGGAGGATCTGGATGACCTTATGGATCTAGAGCACCTGGATGACCCGGTACTCCTGGAGCGCGTGAAGGTACAGGAGGACCTGGAGCTCCTGAATCAGCAGTTGGGCCTGTTGATTCTGGAAAGACAACAGGACTCGCAGCCTGTTAATCAACATTCTGAACATGAACCCGAATCTGCATCAAGGGTGAAGCGTGATTTATCTGAAGTCGAGTTCGAGTCAACAATGAAACGTAAGCGTTTTATGTAGAACGCCTGTGCGGTGAACTCAGGTTCCGGGGAAATAGTGTCCATCATTGTAATGGACACTATCATGGGAAATGGCTCTGTCACATCAACAACTACAGTTGCTGACCAGCCGGATGGATGATTTTTTCGCAACCAGAAGACGCTGCCTCCGATCCGGCTTACAACAAGTTACACTGTCACAACCGGGACACGTAACGCCAGCGCGCACATCAACTCATAGCCCACCGTTCCGGCAGCGGCGGCGACATCATCAATTTTGATCTCCTTGCCCCACAGCTCAACCGGCGTACCAATCCCCGCCTGCGGGCAAGGCGTTAAATCAACCGCCAGCATATCCATCGAGACGGTCCCCACCGTCATGGTGCGCACGCCGTCCACTAAAACAGGAGTACCGGTAGGCGCATGGCGCGGATAACCGTCGGCGTAGCCTGCGGCGACAATGCCGATTCGCTGTTCATCGCGCGCAGTATAGCGACCGCCGTAGCCCACACGCTCGCCCGCTTTTAGCGTCTGGACACCAATAATCTCGCTGCTTAGCGTCATCACCGGACGTAATCCGGTATTGGCGATATCACGCCACTGACCGGACGGCGAAGCGCCATACAAAATAATGCCAGGCCGAACCCAGTCAAAATGCGCTTCCGGGTGCCACAGAGTCGCCGCCGAATTGGACAACGAACGCCGACACTCCAGCCCTTCCGCCGCCTGCTCAATACGCGCCATCGCGCTGGAAATTCCATCAGGATGTTCCGCCTCGGCAAAATGCGACATCAGGGTCATTTCGCCAACATTCGCCATCGCCCGCAACTGCTGCCAGACGGTAAGCACGCGATCGGGCTGGAAGCCCAACCGATTCATCCCACTGTTCACTTTAAGATAAATATCCAACGGTGCTTTTAGCCGTGCATTTTGCAGTGCTTTGAGCTGCCAGTTGCTGTGTACGCAGGTGGTCAGGCGGTGCTGGTCATAAATCTCCAGATCCTGAGCATGGAAAAATCCTTCCAGCATCAGGATCGGTCCTTTCCAGCCGCGCTCACGTAACGTTATTGCCTCTTCCAGGTTAAGTAATGCAAAGCCATCGGTGGCCCCGAGCACGCTCCAGATACGCTCAATACCGTGCCCGTAAGCGTTCGCTTTTACCACCGACCAGACGCGCGCGTGCGGCGCGGCCTGGCGGACAATGGACAGATTCTGTTTTAATGCCTGCAGATCGAGGCTGGCCTGTATCGGACGGGTCATCTCGTTTCCTTAGCTGTGTGCGCCATGTAAATGGCCCGGGCGTGATGGCGTAAATCCACGGCTGTAGCGCGCTACGCTTAGATCTTCATACGGGATCGCTGGCGTACGACCAGAGAGCAGATCGCTTAACAACTGACCGGAACCGCAAGCCATCGTCCAGCCGAGCGTGCCGTGACCGGTATTCAGCCACAGATTTTTAAAGCGTGTACGCCCGACAACCGGCGTGCCGTCTGGCGTCATCGGGCGCAGACCCGTCCAGAAAGTCGCCTGCTCGACATGACCGCCGCGTGGATAGAGATCGCGAACCACCATCTCCAGCGTTTCACGACGCGGTTGCAACAGCTCGGTGTTAAAGCCAACAATTTCCGCCATTCCGCCAACACGAATGCGGTTATCGAAACGGGTAATGGCGATTTTGTAGGTTTCATCAAGGATAGTAGACACCGGTGCACCATCTTCCTGCGCAATCGGAATAGTCAGCGAGTAGCCTTTCAGCGGATACACCGGAATATCAACAATGCCTTTGAGCATCGCCGTCGAGTAAGAACCAAATGCCATCACATATGCATCGGCCTTAATCACTTCATCGCCACACTTCACGCCGTAGATTTGCTCGCCGTCGCAAAGCAGTTGGTCAACGGGCGTATTAAAGCGGAATTTAACCCCCGCCTGCTCCGCCATCCGCGCCAGATTCTGGGTAAACAGCTGGCAGTCTCCGGTTTCGTCATTGGGCAGTTGCAGACCACCCGTCAGTTTGTGCGCTACTTCTGCCAGCGCGGGCTCCACTTCCGCCAGGCGGCTGGATTCCAGCAGTTGATACGGTACGCCAGCATCTTCCAGCACGGCGATATCGCGGGTCGCATTTTCATACTGTTGTTCGGTACGGAACAGTTGCAGCGTCCCACCCTGACGCCCTTCATACTGAATATTGGTTTCGGCGCGCAATGCTTTCAGGCAATCACGGCTGTATTCCGCCAGACGAACCATCCGCCCTTTGTTTTCCATGTAGTGGCTGGTGTCGCAGTTACGTAACATTTGCCACATCCATTTCAACTGGAACTGCGTACCGTCGAGACGAACCGCCAGCGGCGCATGGCGCTGGAACATCCATTTAATCGCTTTTAAAGGCACACCTGGTGCCGCCCACGGTGCAGCATATCCGGGGGAAATTTGCCCGGCATTCGCGGCACTGGTTTCCAGGGCGGCCCCCGGCTCTCGATCAATGACGGTGACCTCATGTCCTGCCTGATTTAAGTACCAGGCGCTGGCAACGCCTACCACACCACTTCCCAGTATGACAACTCGCATAGCCACTCCGATAACGGTAGATACAGTAAAAGAATAATAATCTAATTACATCTTGATAACTCAGTTGAAAATATTATTCAACATACAGCTTTTTTATGGTGAGCTGGCTCACATCTCCCTGACTCTGCGGCAATATGACGTCTTTAGTATCTCCTGCTGAACGCCCTTTTTATCCAGCATAAAATTCCGTTCAGAAGCGGATTAGTGGCACTCTGATAATAAGAAATCGCAAAGAAAAAAATTCTCCGGCGACGCGGTTTTTAACAGGTGTTCTATGCTTGAAATGAGGTGCTCCACACAGAGAGCGCCGACAACAATGAGGTGCGCGTATGGCGACGATCGATTCTATGAATAAGGACACCACACGTTTGAGCGATGGACCCGACTGGACGTTCGACCTGCTGGATGTTTATCTGGCAGAGATAGACCGGGTGGCGAAACTCTACCGGCTGGATACCTACCCGCACCAGATTGAAGTGATAACCTCAGAACAGATGATGGATGCCTACTCCAGCGTCGGCATGCCCATTAACTATCCGCACTGGTCATTCGGTAAAAAGTTTATCGAGACTGAACGGCTGTATAAGCACGGTCAGCAAGGACTGGCCTATGAAATCGTCATTAACTCTAACCCGTGTATCGCTTACCTGATGGAAGAAAACACCATTACCATGCAAGCGCTGGTGATGGCACACGCCTGCTATGGGCATAACTCTTTCTTCAAAAACAATTACTTATTCCGTAGCTGGACCGACGCCAGTTCGATTGTCGATTATCTGATTTTTGCCCGTAAATATATTACCGAGTGCGAAGAACGTTATGGCGTTGATGAAGTAGAACGGCTTCTGGACTCGTGCCACGCGCTGATGAACTACGGCGTGGACCGGTACAAACGCCCGCAAAAAATCTCGCTGCAAGAAGAGAAAGCCCGGCAGAAAAGTCGCGAAGAGTATCTGCAAAGTCAGGTCAATATGCTCTGGCGTACCCTGCCGAAGCGCGAGGAAGAGAAAACGGTTGCTGAAGCGCGCCGCTATCCGTCCGAGCCACAAGAAAACCTGCTCTATTTTATGGAGAAAAATGCGCCACTGCTGGAATCATGGCAGCGTGAAATTCTGCGTATTGTGCGTAAGGTGAGCCAGTATTTTTATCCGCAAAAACAGACTCAGGTGATGAACGAAGGCTGGGCGACCTTCTGGCACTACACCATCCTTAACCATCTGTATGATGAAGGGAAAGTAACGGAACGTTTTATGCTGGAGTTTTTGCACAGCCACACCAATGTGGTCTTCCAGCCGCCCTATAACAGCCCGTGGTACAGCGGCATCAACCCGTATGCCCTCGGGTTCGCCATGTTCCAGGATATTAAACGGATTTGTCAGTCGCCAACGGAAGAAGACAAATACTGGTTCCCGGATATCGCCGGTTCCGACTGGCTGGAAACGCTGCATTTCGCGATGCGTGATTTCAAAGATGAGAGTTTTATCAGCCAGTTCCTGTCACCGAAAGTGATGCGTGATTTCCGCTTCTTCACCGTGCTGGATGACGATCGGCATAATTATCTGGAGATTTCCGCTATTCATAATGAAGAAGGTTATCGGGAGATCCGTAACCGGTTATCGTCTCAATATAATTTAAGTAATCTGGAGCCGAATATTCAGATCTGGAACGTGGATTTGCGCGGCGACCGTTCGCTGACGCTGCGTTACATTCCACATAATCGCGCACCGCTGGATCGGGGGCGCAAAGAAGTACTGAAGCATGTGCATCGCCTGTGGGGATTTGATGTAATGCTGGAACAGCAAAACGAAGACGGCAGCGTCGAGTTGCTGGAACGTTGCCCGCCGAGAATGGGAAATCTGTAAAAACAACAAAAACCCCTCGTTTGAGGGGTTTGCTTTTTAAACGGAAGGGATTATCGCCCCTGAATGGCTAAATCACCCGGCAGATTTTTCTGCATCCGGTGCCAAATCTCGCCACTCTCATGCCCATAGCGACGCACTGTTTCGTACACCTGATCGTGCGCGCCTTCACTGCACAACGCCGACAGTTTGTGGTAGAAGCCCAGCGCCAGACTGCGCGCTTCCGGATTGGCGAAATAGTGACGACCAATGCGCGTATACAGTCCTTTCATCCCGTTAAGGATCAGACCGTAAATCGGGTTGCCGGAAGCAAACGCCAGACCGCGGAATATGTTGTAATCCAGCTCGGCAAAGGCATCGGCGTGATCGGCCACTTCATTAGCGGTAGCCAGCACCTCCTGCGCTTTATCGGGATGCTGACGAAACGCGGTGCGAATAAAAATAGTGGAAATATTGGTACGCACCGACAGCAAATTATCAATAAGCTGCGGCACACTTTCGTGATCCAGTCGCGCCAGTGTTTCAAGGATATTTAAACCGGAAGTTTCCCAGAAATTATTCACCTTCGTCGGCTTGCCATGTTGAATGGTCAACCAGCCATCTCGTGCCAGACGCTGTAACACTTCACGTAACGTAGTACGCGTTACGCCAATTAATTCTGAAAGTTCACGTTCTGCGGGCAAAATAGTCCCGGGAGGGAAGCGGTTATTCCAGATACTTTCAATAATGTACTCTTCCGCGAAACCCGCCGGGCTTTGCGCCTTAATGACCATAGTGAGATTTCCATAACACAGCAAAACAAAGTTGGACTCATCATACCAGAGGGCTAACTACGCTGATAGCAGACAAAAAGAAGAAAAAAGGGATCAAGGCTTCATTTTCCGCATCTCTTTCCCCTTGACTATCAAGACTTGCCTCACTCCTGCCTGACCGTTAAGCTTTGCGTTTAAACATAAAAACATCATTGATTATTTGTAAGGTAAGGGAAACCATCATGGAGATCTCCTGGGGCCGCGCGCTATGGCGCAATTTTTTGGGCCAGTCCCCCGACTGGTACAAACTCGCCCTCATCATTTTCTTAATCGTAAATCCGTTAATTTTCCTCATCAGCCCTTTCGTCGCGGGCTGGTTGCTGGTAGCGGAATTTATTTTCACTCTGGCGATGGCCCTGAAATGCTACCCGCTGCTCCCCGGTGGTCTGTTGGCTATCGAAGCGGTATTCATCGGCATGACCAGCGCGGAACACGTCCGTGAAGAGGTGGCGGCAAATCTTGAAGTCTTGCTGTTACTGATGTTTATGGTGGCGGGTATCTATTTTATGAAACAGCTGTTGCTGTTCATATTTACCCGTTTGCTGTTAAGCATTCGCTCCAAAATGCTGCTGTCGCTCTCTTTTTGCGTGGCGGCGGCGTTCCTCTCCGCGTTCCTCGATGCCTTAACCGTCGTGGCGGTGGTGATCAGCGTTGCTGTCGGTTTTTATGGTATTTATCACCGCGTAGCCTCTTCCCGTACCGAAGATACCGACCTGCAAGACGATAGTCATATCGACAAGCATTACAAAGTGGTTCTGGAACAGTTCCGTGGCTTTCTGCGTAGCCTGATGATGCATGCCGGTGTCGGCACTGCATTAGGCGGCGTGATGACCATGGTGGGCGAACCACAGAACCTGATCATCGCTAAAGCGGCTGGCTGGCATTTTGGCGATTTCTTCCTGCGCATGTCGCCAGTGACCGTTCCGGTTCTGATTTGTGGCCTGTTAACCTGCCTGCTGGTAGAGAAGCTGCGTTGGTTTGGCTACGGTGAAACGCTGCCGGAGAAAGTCCGCGAAGTGTTGCAACAGTTTGACGATCAAAGCCGCCACCAGCGTACCCGTCAGGATAAAATCCGTCTGATTGTCCAGGCGATTATTGGCGTCTGGCTGGTGACTGCGCTGGCGTTGCATCTGGCGGAAGTTGGCTTGATTGGTTTGTCAGTCATTATTCTGGCGACATCATTGACCGGTGTCACCGATGAACATGCTATCGGTAAAGCCTTCACCGAATCTCTGCCATTCACCGCACTGTTGACTGTGTTTTTCTCGGTAGTCGCGGTGATTATCGACCAACAACTGTTTTCGCCGATTATTCAGTTTGTGTTGCAGGCATCGGAACATGCTCAGCTGTCGCTGTTCTATATTTTCAACGGTCTGCTGTCATCCATTTCGGATAACGTCTTCGTGGGGACGATTTATATCAACGAAGCGAAAGCGGCAATGGAAAGTGGCGCTATCACGTTGAAGCAATACGAGCTGCTGGCGGTCGCCATTAATACCGGTACCAATCTGCCCTCTGTCGCTACGCCGAACGGTCAGGCTGCGTTCCTGTTCCTGCTGACCTCTGCACTCGCGCCATTGATTCGCCTCTCTTATGGCCGCATGGTGTGGATGGCCCTGCCTTACACCCTCGTCCTGACACTCGTCGGACTACTTTGCGTCGAGTTTACGCTTGCCCCTGTAACCGAATGGTTTATGCAAATGGGCTGGATAGCAACGCTTTGATAACAACTTACCGGGCATATAAATGCCCGGTTTGCCTTTTCGCCCGATAATTGTCCAATTGCGTCCTATTTTTGCTGCCTCCTGGTGGCGCAGCGAATGAATTGGTTTAAACTGCGCACTCTATGCATATTGCAGGGAAATGATTATGTTGCGATTTTTGAACCAATGTTCACAAGGCCGGGGCGCGTGGCTGTTGATGGCGTTTACCGCTCTGGCACTGGAACTGACGGCACTGTGGTTCCAGCATGTGATGTTACTGAAACCTTGCGTGCTCTGTATTTATGAACGCTGCGCATTATTCGGCGTTCTGGGTGCTGCGCTGATTGGCGCGATCGCCCCGAAAACTCCGCTGCGTTATGTAGCGATGGTTATCTGGTTGTATAGTGCGTTCCGCGGTGTACAGTTAACTTACGAGCACACCATGCTTCAACTCTATCCTTCGCCGTTTGCGACCTGTGATTTTATGGTTCGTTTCCCGGAATGGCTGCCGCTGGATAAATGGGTGCCGCAAGTGTTTGTCGCCTCTGGCGATTGCGCCGAGCGTCAGTGGGATTTTTTAGGTCTGGAAATGCCGCAGTGGTTGCTCGGTATTTTTATCGCTTACCTGATTGTCGCGGTGCTGGTGGTGATTTCCCAGCCGTTTAAAGCGAAAAAACGTGACCTGTTCGGTCGCTAATCCATTCAGCGCTCCTGCGGGAGCGCTTTTTTCCTGCCGCTATGTTTATTTGACCCGCAGTAAATCAGAACTTCGCGTTGTATAACGTGGTGAAAGCATGGCACGCTTCATCTGCCATTGTTGCTGGATCCCCTGCCCGGCAAAATAGAGTGTTCCTCTGCCCTCTTTAGCATTTAGCGTATCCATTACCGCCATCAATTGCTCACTCCCGGGGCGCGGTGCGTTGTCATCGAATAAATTGAGCTGCGCGACTCCCTGACTGAAGAAATCCCCCAGCATCACGCCCGCTTTTTGGTAACGATGGCCCGCTTGCCAGATGGCATCCAGAGATCGCGTAGCGGCGTTAATGATATCCCTGCTGTCCTGAGTGGGCGTCAGCAGTTTTACCGACGCGCTATTGCCGTAATAAGGTTCATTGAGCGCAAATGGTGACGTCTTAATAAACGTGGAAATAAACCGACAATATTGATGCTCACTGCGAAGTTTTTCCGCCGCCCGGGCAGCGTAACTACAAATGGCCTGCCGCATCGACGTATAATCCGTGATGCGTTCACCAAACGAGCGGGAACAGATAATTTCCTGCTTCGTCGGTGCAAACTCTTCCAGTTGCAAACAGGGTTCACCGCGCAGTTCACGCACCGTTCTTTCGAGCACGACATTAAAATGTTTACGGATAAACCGGATATCTGTACCCGCCAAATCGAGAACGGTTTTGATCCCCATCGCGTCCAGTTTTTTGCTGATCCGCCGTCCAATCCCCCAGACTTCATCCACGGGGAGAGCAGACATTAATTTACGCTGGCGTTCCAGATTTGATAAATCCACCACCCCACCCGTCTGCCGCTGCCATTTTTTTGCCGCATGATTGGCAAGCTTAGCCAGCGTTTTGGTCTGGGCGATCCCCACGCCAACAGTAAGATGGGTACGTTGTAGCACCGTTGCGCGAATTTCTCGGCCCAAATCAGTCAGATCGCGACAATTACGCACACCGGTCAGATCGCAGAATGCCTCATCAATACTGTAAATCTCGACGCGGGGCGATAGCTCTTCCAGCGTCGACATCACCCGATTGCTCATATCGGCGTAAAGCTCATAGTTACTGCTAAAGCAAACCACGCCACAGCGGCGAAACAGATCTTTTTGTTTGAACCAGGGATCGCCCATTTTAACGCCAAGCGCCTTTGCCTCAGCGTTTCGGGCGATAACGCAACCGTCATTATTCGATAGCACAACCACCGGTTTACCCCATAAATCAGGGCGAAACACCGTCTCACAGCTGGCATAAAACGCGTTTACATCACAGAGGGCAAACATCAGCGCATCGCCTTAACGACGTGGATCACCACACCAAAGACATCCAGCGTATCTTCGCTACTGATGGTAATGGGTGAATATGCACTGTTCATGGGAATAAGCTGTACAGTCGGGCGTAGTTGCAATTTTTTCACCGTAAACTCGCCGTCAACAGCAGCGATGACAATATCACCATGGCTGGCGGTAATAGCGCTATCGACAATCAGTAAATCACCGTCACTAATCCCACCATCAATCATAGAATCACCACTTGCTTTGACGAAGTAAGTCGCGCTGGGATGCTGGATCAACAGTTGATTCAGATCGATGCGCTGTTCAACGTAATCTGCGGCCGGTGAAGGAAAGCCACACTGAACAAGATCGCTAAATAGCGGAAAAGTCACAATTTCGCGGAGATCCGCAGGCTTGATAAACAACATAATAATCTGCCTGAAGTTATACTGTTTTTATATACAGTAGTCTGTTCTTGCCAGCAGATCAATACTGATTCAGGCTATCAATATTTGTCGCTGCATAGACTGCTGATTTTTCGTTCTCTTATCCTGTGCTCACGCGCCTTCTGGCGACGACGCTCATCCAGCAGAAATGAAAAATATCACCCGGCTAAAAAATAGAATAGAAGCATTCGCCATAATGACATTAAACATTGTTTGATATTTATCATATTAATAGAAATAAAGACATTGACGCATCTCGCCCGCCTAACTATGAATTAGATGAAGTAAAATTCATTAATAGTTGTAAAACAGGAGTTTCATTACAATTTATATATTTAAAGAGGCGAATGATTATGACTGAAATCGTTGCAGATAAAACGGTAGAGGTAGTTAAAAACGCAATCGAAACCGCAGATGGAGCATTAGACCTTTATAATAAATATCTCGATCAGGTCATCCCCTGGCAGACCTTCGATGAAACCATAAAAGAGTTAAGTCGCTTTAAACAGGAGTATTCACAGGCAGCCTCCGTTTTAGTTGGCGATATTAAAACCTTACTTATGGATAGCCAGGATAAGTATTTTGAAGCAACCCAAACGGTGTATGAATGGTGTGGTGTTGCGACGCAATTGCTCGCAGCGTATATTTTGCTATTTGATGAGTACAATGAGAAGAAAGCATCCGCCCAGAAAGACATTCTCATTAAGGTACTGGATGACGGCATCACGAAGCTGAATGAAGCGCAAAAATCCCTGCTGGTAAGCTCACAAAGTTTCAACAACGCTTCCGGGAAACTGCTGGCGTTAGATAGCCAGTTAACCAATGATTTTTCAGAAAAAATCAGCTATTTCCAGTCACAGGTAGATAAAATCAGGAAGGAAGCGTATGCCGGTGCCGCAGCCGGTGTCGTCGCTGGTCCATTTGGATTAATCATTTCCTATTCTATTGCTGCGGGCGTAGTTGAAGGGAAACTGATTCCAGAATTGAAGAACAAGTTAAAATCTGTGCAGAGTTTCTTTACCACCCTGTCTAACACGGTTAAACAAGCGAATAAAGATATCGATGCCGCCAAATTGAAATTAACCACCGAAATAGCCGCCATCGGGGAGATAAAAACGGAAACTGAAACAACCAGATTCTATGTTGATTATGATGATTTAATGCTTTCTTTGCTAAAAGAAGCGGCCAAAAAAATGATTAACACCTGTAATGAGTATCAGAAAAGACACGGTAAGAAGACACTCTTTGAGGTACCTGAAGTCTGATAAGCGATTATTCTCTCCATGTACTCAAGGTATAAAGCTTATCACATTTAAAAATACAGACGTTTTTTAAAGATTGAGAGTTACCTGTTGATAATAAGGTATCGGGTAACTCTCATTATGACAGAGCGCTTTCAAAAACAGGGCTACGAAATGGCGAGTATCCAGACGTATATTAAGAAAGCCCCCATCAACATCTATTAAATTTATCACTGCGCCCAGTCAGGTTTATTTAAGATATGATCCTGCCAGTCAATCACTTCTGATTCTTTCACTGCGATATGACGCACAGAGATACGTTCGCCATGCATTGCCGCTTTCGAACCAGTAAGCAGCGGATGCCACGCAGGTAAATCTTTACCTTCCGCCAGCAAGCGATAAGCGCAGGTCATTGGCAGCCATTCGAATGTTGGCAGATTTTCACGGGTTAATTTAATGCAGTCAGGTTCAAACTCGAAACGACGTTCGTAGTTCCGACATTGACAGGTTTTAATATTGAGCTGGCGACAGGCGACGTTAGTGAAGTAGATTTCGTCGGTGTCTTCATCCATCAGTTTATGCAGGCAACACTGACCGCAACCATCACACAACGACTCCCATTCCGCATCGCTCATTTCGTCCAGGGTTTTACTTTGCCAGAAAGGTACATCGCTCATCAGGTGTTCCGCCATTACGTTAAAACGCACCTTATAACCAGTCTGGCACAGCGATGCAAGTTTTGCCGCCGCTTTCAGGCGACAAAAAGTATTACAAAACGCGAGTTGTCAAAGAATGCCCATCGAAAGTGACTGTCAGCTCATCACCACTTTGCAACGGGCCGACGCCATCAGGCGTGCCTGTCAGCACAACGTCACCGGCCTTGAGGGTAAAGAACTTGCTCATATAAGCGATCAGCGGAACGATTTTATGGATCATGTCCGCAGTCGTACCTTGCTGGCGTTGTTCGCCGTTTACGCTCAGGCCCAGCGTTGTATTTTGCGGATCGCCGGTGAATTCCGCCGCGGGAATAAACCCGGAAAGCGGACAAGAGTTATCAAACGCTTTGGCCTTTTCCCACGGCTGCCCGGCTTTCTTCATTTTTCCCTGAACATCACGCAATGTCAGATCGAGCGCCACGCCGTAACCGGCAATGGCTTTACGGACATGCTCTTCCGTAGCCTGACGCAGCGTCGCGCCAATCAACACCGCCAGTTCGACTTCATGATGAACTGAACCGAAATCGGATGGGATCGCCAATGGCTGCCGCAGATCGCACAGTGCCGTTTCTGGTTTAATAAACAGCACTGGCTCTTCGGGCACTGCGCTGCCCATCTCTTTAATATGTTTGGCATAGTTACTGCCAACACAGACTACTTTACTCACCGGATAATCCAGCAGCGCACCTTGCCAGTTGTGATGTTGATACATAACGTTCCCCTCACCTTATCGTGGATATGAAAACCCGCGCCGACAAAGATAATGCCACCGCCGGATATCGGTTATTTGTTCGTGTCGTGTGTTTTCTGCCCCATGACGGAAAGATGTTGCTTCAGCAAATCTTCGGGTGGTGGCGGTAACTGCAAATAGTAACCTTGCTCGGTTAATGCCTGTTTAACCTTTTCAATATCGGCATTGACCAGTTTCTTCCGCCCATCCAGCGGCAGAATCATCGCTAACTGAGGCTGACCAAAACCTTTCATCAGTTCCTCAGGAACACGCGAAAAATCGTCTTTTTTTTCGACATATAAATAGGTCTGGTCACGCTTGCTGCTTCGATAAATCACACAAAACATACTTTTACTCTTTAAGATGCCAGGTTTTGGCATAAGCTAACATCAATGAAACCCGCGCCACAAGCCAGCCAGCTGTAGATTTCTACGGTTTGTTGAGTCCATGCCCCCTTTATAAGTAATCCCCCCGGCAAAAATGCCGCGACGGGATTTTACCGAACGCAGGAAAGCCACTGGAATTCTCCCGTAAGGGATTGTTATATTATAACAGTTCATCGTACTCATTCTGAACAGGAGACTACCTATGAAAATCAAGAGCATCAGTAAGGCTGTATTATTGCTTGCACTGCTAACCTCCACGAGCTTTGCTGCGGGTAAGAATGTCAATGTTGAGTTCAGAAAAGGCCATAGCAGCGCTCAGTACTCCGGCGAAATAAAGGGATACGATTACGATACATATACCTTTTATGCCAAAAAAGGTCAGAAAGTGCATGTGAGTATCTCTAATGAAGGCGCTGATACTTACCTCTTCGGGCCAGGAATCGATGATTCTGTTGATTTATCCAGATATTCCCCAGAACTCGATAGTCACGGACAATACTCACTCCCTGCTTCTGGCAAATATGAGCTGCGAGTGCTGCAAACTCGAAACGACGCCCGTAAAAACAAAACTAAAAAATATAACGTCGATATTCAAATTAAGTAAATGTCAACCGACGGGGACTCTCCCCGTCATAAACGTTAACGCCCCACTCCTCTCTGTCGCTCAAGAGGTTAATGACGAATAGAACATAATGTAAACAAGACATCACTCACGACACATAAATAACATCTTTGTGGTGGTTTGATTGATTTTTCCACTCCGCTTACCATTCACACCAAAATAACGATCATCACGACATAATTTTTCTTTAACATCGCAAAATACACCGTTAGCGAATGTAAATTCGCTGGGATCGTAGCCTTGTAATGATTGTAAGTTTTCAGCGGCTTTTTCGCCGAGATATTTCCTTGTTAACTCTGGGGAAATGCCATCTGAGTTCACACAAATATACGGGTCGCAAACAACGCCGCACGCCGGAGATTGAAGTCCGCCAGCGTCATTTCCAGACGCCATTGATGAGAACATCATCCCCACACCTGACAATCCGATATAAAAAATACGCATCATATTCATAGCACATCCTGATAATCCAACCGTACAACACTTATGCTCATTTCATCATCAATCCGTAATCAAAACCGCTGACCTGGACGAGTTACGATGACCTGACAGAAGTATCAGACGTCTTCTGCGGTTTCTATGATAGAGCAATTCTGTGGCGGATATTAAGATAACGGGTATCTGTTCTTTAATGATGCCGCAAAAAATGGAAAGTTAAGAAAGCCTGGCGTGGTGAAAAAATACACTTGCCTCAATACTGGATATTTAAACAGGCCTGAAGATGCTGTCACGATTAGGGTGCGGAAAAAGGAAGCGTAAATAAGAACAATCAAAAGTACGACGGCAATGGGTTGATTGACAAGGGTATTTTTTAAGCTATGAATCAGCGCCATTTATCACAGAATAGACTTTTACTCTGAATAAATGGGAGGGTGACTTGCCTCAATATAATCCAGACTATAACATGCCTTATAGTCTTCGGAACATCATCGCGCGCTGGCGATGATTAATAGCTAATTGAGTAAGGCCAGGATGTCAAACACGCCAATCGAGCTTAAAGGCAGTAGCTTCACTTTATCTGTGGTTCATCTGCATGAGGCAGAACCTAAGGTTATCCATCAGGCGCTGGAAGACAAAATCGCTCAGGCCCCCGCATTTTTAAAACATGCCCCCGTTGTACTCAACGTCAGTGCACTGGAAGACCCGGTAAACTGGTCAGCGATGCATAAGGCGGTTTCGGCAACCGGTTTGCGGGTTATTGGCGTAAGTGGCTGCAAAGATGCGCAACTTAAAGCCGAAATTGAAAAAATGGGGCTGCCTATCCTGACGGAAGGAAAGGAAAAAGCGCCGCGTCCAGCTCCCGCACCGCAGGCTCCAGCGCAAAATACAACGCCGGTCACAAAAACGCGTTTAATAGATACCCCGGTGCGTTCCGGTCAGCGTATTTATGCTCCACAATGTGATCTGATTGTTACAAGCCACGTTAGCGCTGGGGCCGAATTGATTGCCGATGGTAACATTCATGTCTATGGCATGATGCGCGGTCGTGCGCTGGCAGGGGCAAGTGGTGACCGAGAAACGCAAATATTTTGCACGAACCTGATGGCGGAACTGGTGTCCATCGCAGGTGAATACTGGCTGAGTGATCAAATCCCAGCAGAATTTTATGGCAAAGCGGCGCGACTGCAGTTAGTCGAAAACGCTTTGACCGTTCAACCGTTAAATTGATCCCTTTTTAACAAGGAATTTCTATGGCACGCATTATTGTTGTTACTTCGGGCAAAGGGGGTGTTGGTAAGACAACCTCCAGCGCGGCCATCGCCACTGGTTTGGCCCAGAAGGGAAAGAAAACTGTCGTGATAGATTTTGATATCGGCCTGCGTAATCTCGACCTGATTATGGGTTGCGAACGCCGGGTCGTTTACGATTTCGTCAACGTCATTCAGGGCGATGCAACGCTAAATCAGGCGTTAATTAAAGATAAGCGTACTGAAAATCTCTATATTCTTCCGGCATCGCAAACACGCGATAAAGATGCCCTCACCCGTGAAGGGGTCGCCAAAGTTCTTGATGATCTGAAAGCGATGGATTTTGAATTTATCGTTTGTGACTCCCCGGCAGGGATTGAAACCGGTGCGCTAATGGCACTCTATTTTGCAGACGAAGCCATTATTACCACCAACCCGGAAGTCTCCTCAGTACGCGACTCTGACCGTATTTTAGGCATTCTGGCGTCGAAATCACGCCGCGCAGAAAATGGCGAAGAGCCTATTAAAGAGCACCTGCTGTTAACGCGCTATAACCCAGGCCGCGTAAGCAGAGGTGACATGCTGAGCATGGAAGATGTGCTGGAGATCCTGCGCATCAAACTCGTCGGTGTGATCCCTGAGGATCAATCAGTATTGCGCGCCTCTAACCAGGGTGAACCGGTCATTCTCGACATTAACGCCGATGCGGGTAAAGCCTACGCAGATACCGTAGAACGTCTGTTGGGAGAAGAACGTCCTTTCCGCTTCATTGAAGAAGAGAAGAAAGGCTTCCTCAAACGCTTGTTCGGAGGATAAGTTATGGCATTACTCGATTTCTTTCTCTCGCGGAAGAAAAACACGGCCAACATTGCAAAAGAACGGCTGCAGATTATTGTTGCTGAACGCCGTCGCAGCGATGCAGAACCGCACTATCTGCCGCAGTTGCGTAAAGATATTCTTGAGGTCATTTGTAAATACGTACAAATTGATCCTGAGATGGTAACCGTACAGCTTGAGCAAAAAGATGGCGATATTTCTATTCTTGAGCTGAACGTGACCTTACCGGAAGCAGAAGAGCTGAAATAAGCCCGCTGTAAAAGCGCATTTATCTTCAAGGCAGAGTCATCTCTGCCTTGAGTTTTTCATCCCTCTCATCCACGTTGTGGTAAAAGCCTAGAGTATTCTTGCTGATACTACTCATTGCTTCCCCCCCCCTTTACACCTTAATGCTGTTCCCCCACACAGAACAAAATGTTTATACCTGGCTGAGTAAATAACCTTATTGTTAGCATGGGTATACTGGGAGATGATAACCCCGCAATTTCATTATTCATTGTTCTCCCATAGGATGAGGTTTCCCGCCGTAACTGGCGGGCTTTTTTTGCCGCAGAATTTTCCCTTTTAACACCCTGTAAACGAAAACTGCGCCGAAGCGCAGTTTAATCGTTGATGGTCAGAACGACCAGTTCGCACCAGCCACCGCGTTCCACGGGGATTCCACACCGGCACCATGGCTATACCCCACCCCGAGATGCCCGCTTAACGAACTGCTGAATGAGGCTTTAATACCTGCCTGGTATATTCCACGTCTGCCCGACAAATCATTGACAAAATTACCGTCATTATTCACTTTCACCCGGTTATCATCGACAAATTCTTTGCGCACAGCAGCCTTCAGCCACGGCTCAACTTCCATGCCGTTCCCCAGACGCATGTTGTAACTCAGCGTTGCGCCCAGTTCACGATATATACTGCGGGTATCGACTGATTTCGACCCCATGCCATTGGATAAATGATATTCGGGGTTATCAGCGGTGAACCCCGTTAACGATGCATACGGCGTCAGGTTCCAGTTACCATCGGTAAATCGCATCCCGGTTTCAATGTGCCCCCCCAGCCCGTTGCTATGATAACTGCCGTTGGCGGCTCCACCGCTGCTCATTTTACCGGCTACGTTACTTTCAAAGCGGTTCAGCTTCACGATACCGTCCAGATAGAAACCACTTTCATGTTCCCAGCTGGCATAGCCCCCCAGAGAATAACTGCCCACACTGCCATGTCCTCCACGATCAAAACCGATATGTGAATGGGAATAACCCATAAAAGCGCCCAGCGTCGCAATCCCCTCAGGAATATCATTACGACTGTCGATCCCCACTGTCATTCCGGTCAGCGTCTGCTCAAACCCGGCACCCGCATCGGTGGTGACATTATTACGGGTGTTATACGTCGTCCCCCAGACATTATTGTTGTGTGGACTCGCTTTCATTATGTTCAACCGCTCGCGAATACTGTTTAGCTCAGCATCAAAGACCAACGGTAATGTTGCTGCCATATTGAGTACGGCAGCCGTAGAAGGCGTGATGCGTTTCTCCGGAACGGGTGTCGGCGTTGGCTCGGGAGTCGGGTCTGGATTTGGATTTGGATTTGGATTTGGATTTGGATTTGGATTTGGGTTCGGATTTGGGTTCGGATTTGGGTTCGGGTTCGGGTTCGGATTTGGATTTGGGTTGACATTATTAGTCAGGTTCCAGTTGCTGTTGCCGTCGCTTTTCAGGACATACTCATAGGTCCCAAGATCAACGAAACCGCCGGTATTGCCCAGCGTAAACGACGCATCCCCTCCCCCTGTTTTCACCAGCGTCATCGCATCGTCAGACTGAGGGCTGACGCCGGTATCCTGAACAAAGATTTTAAAATTACCAGTGGCGTTGTTGTTGACGATCAGTTGATCGCCCCGGGAGCCTGCAACGTTGGTATGCAGGTAGAAATTACCGCTGCCGGAAAGTTCACTGGTGGTCAGCGTATTGTAGATATCGTTAGTTGTGGCAGGCGCTGATAAATAAACATCACCGTCGTTGAGTAGCAAACTGTTTACTCTATATTCGCAGTTGCTGGTGCCTGCACAGGAATTATTGCTGTTAAGCCAGACACTGCCCCGGCTGGCAGCCGTCAGGTCGGCAAGCGTCGTATCGACACCATTTCCCAGAGTTAATGTCGCGCTATCGGTAATCCGGACCGCCCCTTCAAGTTTTACTGGCGTAACATTATCCCGTGGCGTCATTAACGACAGGCTTCCTGTCGCGCCACTGACCGATGCATTCGCCAGCGTACCTGCGTAGACGATTGCTGTCCCGCCAGCAACCTGGAGATCTTCTGCCCGGGCCAGAGCCTGAAACTCATCTTTTGACCGCCCAAGGGTATATTGCCCACCAGAGTTAACCTTTGTGGCGGAGTCCTGACCCAGGTTTTGCATTGCACCACCCTTGTCAACCGTGGAGTCACGGGCTTCGGTACCTGCTAATACCAATAAATTACCGCCATTTTCCAGCAACATATTGGTCGCTAAATTGCTGGCAATGGAAAAGGTGCCGTACTGGTGCGTACCGCTGATTTCAATACCGTTAGCCGTGCTCGTCTGGAGAGCGGCACCGCTGTTCTGGACGATATCTGTCGCTTTGCCATTATCGTTGACTGTCAGCGTTCCGCCTTCATTGATCGTTGTTTTTATTGCCTCTCCGTTAGCTGAAACTGTTTGTATTCCGCCGTCGTTAATTGTTGTCTCATTTGCCACACCCTCGACGATTTGTTCACCGCCAGTGAGCGTCGTGCCTGTCGCAGTGGCTTTTGTTTTGACGATCTCCCGACCGCCCGCATTGACCTGTGTTTTGGCGGAAGTGGTGTCTGACTCCACGGTTAACACGCCGCCATTTGTCAGCAGGATATTGTTCGCCGCACCCTGCTCGATGCTGAACGCGACGCCATCAGAGCGTGTCCCTGTGACCCGCGTCGCCCTGGTGGTTGCAACCAACGCGCCCTGACTACTCTGCTGTATCCCCGTTGCGCTGCCTTTCTCCCGCACATCGAGTATGCCGCCATTGTTAAGTCTGGTGGTATATGCTACGGCCTCCTCGTGGACAATCAGCTTACCGCCAGCATCAACGATGGTATCTACCGCCGAGGTTTGAGCTACGACCGTCAGTTGGCCGGTATTTTCCAGCACAACATGCTCAGCCCTGCCTCCGGTAATAGTGAAGTGAGATGACCTCTGGTATCCATCAATATCAGTCCCCGCGCCCGTATTGGCAACTAAAGCGCTCCCCGTGTCCAGGTAAACCCCATGTGCGATACCGCCGGTATCGACAATCAGCGTGCCTCCGGCGCGAATATTGCTGCCAGTTGCCGTACCTCCTTTCTCAACAACCTGCTTGCTCCCGGAAGAGATATTTGTTGTGTCAGCTTTCCCGCCGCTCTTGATATTTTGCGTGCCACTGTTGATATTGGTTCCCGTAGCAATACCATGATTATAAATATTCTGTGTACCGCCATTAATTATGGTATTAGTCGCGTTCCCGGCAACATCCATGGCCCCGCCGTTATCTATTCGGGTCGCATCAGCTTTAGCATTCGTTAAAACTGACATTGTTCCTTTATCGTTAATTATCGTCCCTGTAGAAATTCCTCCCTCACTAATTGTCTGGCTGCCACCGTTAATGACTGTATTATTAGCCTGCCCCTGATAAGAGCCATGACCAGATACCTCTTGATGTCCACCAGTATCAATAACACTTCCATTAGAAATCCCGCCATATACCTCCTGATTGCCGTGATTGATGATATGAGCATTATTTGTTGTACCTCGTTCATCTACTCTTTGGCTGCCGTCTACAGTCTCATCATTTACAACGCCAATAACATTAGAAGTGAAGGCCGTCATCCCAGGCGGGGCATATATCATGGCAGCTATCAATAAGGAAAGTACTGAGCGGTGAAAATAATAGCGACTGATTCTGTTCATAAATTTCATCCTCTGAAAAATGAATACTGAGTAGCGTCTAAGTAACCTAAGCTCGGCTGCAACATCAGCCCGCAGGCACCAGACCAGGGGATTCATCCTGAAGAGACAGCGCAGGTGTATTGTGTTCACCGCTCACCAAAGACATCATGATGAAATGATGATATCCCGCATAAGAAAGAGGCATTTTTTAAACGCAATGCGCTGAAGTGTAGTTGGATAAAAAATCACTCTTTTCAGATAATACTGTCGTACGCTTATCTTTCGAAAATGAGGCCGTCGGCAAAATAAAATGACTAATGTAATCGTTGCTGATGAATATCTTCTGCTCACATAAAAATCACACAATAATATTGATAAATCAGATTATCTTACCTTTACAACATTGTATTAACAGTCAATGACAATTCTTGAATAAAAATATTGTCAATCAATGAGTTATTTCTCATTTGAGATTATTCTCATTCCCGTAAAAAACATAATTCCTATCATCACAGTCACGCTCATTTTGAATTATCTGAATAATAGCGAGCGTTCTTTAGTTAAGCAGATCTTAATTGAAGACGAAATTATTGTGTGTGCAACTTACTTAATACCGGACATCTAAGTTGAAGAAAAAAATACTTGCCTTCGGGCTTATCTCAGCATTGTTCTGCTCCACGCCAGCGATGGCGGATATGAATCGCACCACGAAAGGTGCATTGCTAGGCGCAGGCGTTGGTTTACTTACTGGCAATGGTGTTAATGGCGTACTGAAAGGTGCAGCTGTTGGCGCTGGTGTTGGTGCAGTAACAGAAAAAGGCCGCGACGGTAAAAATGCGCGTAAAGGTGCAAAAGTGGGTGCCGCCGTTGGTGCTGTCACTGGCGTTCTGACCGGCAATGGCCTCGAAGGGGCGATTAAAGGTGCCGTGATTGGCGGTACGGGTGGTGCAATTCTGGGTAAAATGAAATAAGGAATGATGATGAAAAAATTTGCTTTACTGGCGGGTCTGTTTGTTTTCGCACCAATGACCTGGGCGCAGGACTACAATATTAAAAACGGTTTGCCGTCAGAAACCTATATTACTTGCGCAGAAGCCAACGAAATGGCAAAAACTGACAGCGCACAGGTTGCAGAAATTGTTGCGGTAATGGGTAATGCCAGCGTTGCCAGCCGTGATTTAAAAATTGAGCAATCTCCGGAACTGAGCGCCAAAGTGGTAGAAAAACTGAATCAGGTTTGCGCTAAAGACCCGCAAATGCTGTTGATCACGGCAATTGATGACACTATGCGTGCTATCGGCAAAAAATAATATTTAATATGTTACCGCGTCGATGAATTCGACGCGGTATTTTAGCTAACGGGGATCAGAACTTATATTTCAGGCCCACCATCATTGCGGTGTCATTGTAGCCATTATCACCCAGCTGCACGCCCACATTACCCCAGACGCTGGCCGCCGGATTCAGATTGCCATTTACGCCAAGTTTAATTTCCCCCAGATTACGCGCCCCGTCTTGTTCAACTTTCACACCGTTCATTGAGACAGCAAAATCTTTACTGTTATGGATCCAGTTCATTTCAACAAAAGGTTCAAAGTCGTCACCGTGCGGACCGCTGTTTTTCTCCTGAGTACGAATAAAGGTGCGGAAGCCGAGTCGGGTCTGGATGTTGTTATTTGCGTCATTCTCAATACGTGAGCCATTGGCTTCCGTGTGCGCATTATGATCGACGCCCATCCAGATAGCCTGTGCCTGTGGCTGGAAGATCCACGTATATTTCGCCGCTTCCAGACCAAAGGATTTATTCAGGGCAAAACCGTAACCCGCTTCCAGCGAGACGGTTGCACCTTTCGCGCTATAGGATTCATAGGCTAACTCATCCCCTTTCACCGAGTTTTTAAACCAGCTATATTGCGCCCAGGCGTCAATGTATGCGCCTTTTTTACTGATGTCATCGGCAAACCAGGTGGCATACAGCCCTGCGCTATAGCCTCTGACACTCCCTTTCGAACGATAATCCGACACGCTGGAATGAGTTGAGTTGTAGTCGCGGGCATAACCAGCCAACACTCCCAAACGCCAACTGTCACTGTCGGTAAAACCACCGGTTAACAGATCCGCCCCTAACTGCGAGACGTAGCGATGCGAGGTCGTTCTCAACTGTCCGTTGCTGTTACGCCAGGCATTATGCCCGCCAATTTGTCGTAGCCAAAGTCGGTTTGAACGCTCCTGTTCAGTTACAGGATCGATGTAGCGCGTTTCACCTACACGATCGTTCAGACGCATAACAAAAAGAGTGTTAGCGGCTGCCAGGTTGGCGACGTAACTTCCAGCTTCGGGGCGCAGAACGGGAGTAGGCGCAACAGTAGGCGCTGAACTTCCTCCGGAGTTTGTTTCACCGCCGCTCGTTGCCTGGAAGTTAGTTAGATACCAGTTTTTATTGGTCGCTTCGGTATTACCTCGGGTTAATGAATATTCGTAGGCACCGGCGAAAATCCTCGAATCCTTAATAAATTCCCCATTTGATTCCCCCTCAACGCTGATAATCTCTATCCCATTTAACGTGTAAGCCCCGCTGCCTCCTGCATTGGTAACTTTAACTCGGGTTGTTCCGGAGGTATTTCCATTAATAACGACTTTATCCGTAGCTGAATTATCATCACCCAATTCAGTTCTGAGATGCAATACGCCATTATTACCAACGTAATTTTCAGTTATTGTTAACCTTGTTGGTTCGAAATCCTTTCCATCTGCCCGGGAAATATAGACCGTACTATTGTCAACCGTGAGCTTGCTCACCGTTGAGTCAGCTTTAATATCCCAGGTACTATTATCTGAAAGCGACAGATAGGTATGAGTGCTATCATCTGTTGAAAGATTGGCTGAACCCGTTATTTTTGAATTAGATGCATCGATGGACAAATGACCTTTAATATTATTGATAAAAACATCTGCAGCCGATGATACCTCACTATCCGTAATGGTCACGTTACTCGTCTCATTTTTATTGTAGAGGATTTCATTTACTGACCGTAGTGAGCTACCAGATAAAATATCTACCGTTGCTTCCTGACCATTTATGGAAGACTCCAGCACAATTCCAGCCCCCTGATGCGCGACTGCAGATGTATTTTTCAGCGTCACCTTGCCGCCATTATAAATTTTAGCAATCGCGGCGTCAGGACCCGTTGTATGAATTTCTCCCTGGTTAAATGAAACTGTCCCCTGGCGAGCAGCGATGGCATGAGCATTGTCCCCATGCGTGGTAATATCAACATCGGTTAATGTAACGCTGGCATTGGTATAATCAAGCTTGTCATCAGCCTTGACGACAGTGCCATTAGCGTACGCGGCATAACTTTCTGTTCCGTGGGTTGTTATCTCCCCTTTTGCCATATCCAGTTTTGCTATGGCGTTATTTTCATTACTTCCTGTATCGGCAGTACTTTCTTCATCAAGAGAAGATACACACGCACGCGCGCTTCCGGGAGATGCACACGCAAGAACGCCGACTGCGTGATTACCCGCAGTAACAATAAAAGTATTATTTCCGTCAGAAAAAGAGGGGGTAACCGAACCGTCAGAGTTGACTCTTATTATGGTATCAGTATTCAGGTTTCCATCAACTTGACTTAACAAACCAACAGAATAATCTCCCGTCGTGACAATCGTATTATTACCCCGCAAAGTGACAGCACCGCCATATTCACTTACGACTGCGCTAGCTGTATATACTTTGCTTAGAGGACTATTGTCAGAAGGATATAAACCGCCCGTTGTTACAATGACGCCATTGTTAATGGTTAAATTGCTACCCTCTCCTGCAACAGATACACCGTAACTTCCATTACCCGTTGTTATAACTAGCGCATTATCAATATCTTTTACTTCTCCATCTTTTATTGCCACAGCATGTTTATGTTCCTCGTGCTGAATAAACTGATCAGCATATGCATTACCCACCGCCAAAGCAATAAGTCCTAAACTAAACCCGGGGAGTTTTTTCAGTTTCATAGATTAACCATCCATTCATTGGATTAACAAACATTCCTAGTCAAATAACCTATGCGTTCAGATTATCAAAACGTAGGGTAAAGACAAAAACAAAAGCACAAAAAATTTAAATAGATAAACAGCGACAATATATAAATGATAAATAAGTCGGCATTATCATTTTTCACCTTATTTTCATGACATTGATCACTTTGAGGTGACGATTTTGTTTAACAAATAACTCTTCGACATCACAATCATTGATAGTTGCCATAGAAATTATTTCGATGATATATAAAACCAACTATGATAACACCAGGGTTGACAACTATTTGCGCAATAATTCCTTTCCTTCAATGATCCAGGCGTTCACTGTCAGCACCCCATTCAGCCGCATACTGACAGTGAGAAACTGAAAGATTATTGCTGATCCCTGTGGCTGACGAGTCTTTCCCTTAATCGATTAACCAGATTGATCGCCAGCCAAACAAGGGCATTAAGCAAATTTATCGTCACAAGCACTTCTCCCAGCCCGGTACTGGGTTTTGCAATAAGAATGACCAGGAGGGTGATCAGCATAAATGCAATGGAAAAGATGATATAGAGAGTGAAATAATCCAGATTATTACTATTGTTCATGCTACTAATGGCAATCCTGTCAAAACTTTCAAACAATTATAGCAAACAAAATAATGAACAATAGTAACAAGAGGCAACGAGCTAATTAGCTGTCTATAATTACACCGCACCATGGCCTTACTGATCGATTTTCACTCAACCACAACCTTCACCTTCGGTTTAGAAAGGATAATTTTGACCAAGTCGATGTATGTTACCGGTTTATAGAAATAATAACCCTGCTGAAATGTGATATTATTTTGATTCAGATAGTCAAGTTGTTCTTTCGTTTCGACACCTTCAGCGACGATACTGATCGAAAGTTTACGCGCCAGATCCAATACACAATCCAGAATCCGAGTTGATTCTGGGTCTGCGTTTACGCGGCCAACGAAACTGTGATCAATTTTGATATAATCAATATGCAGGTCATGCAGATAAGAAAGCCCTGAGTAGCCAGTACCGAAATCATCCAGCGCGATGACAAAACCATTTTCATGCAGAATGTTCAACCGCTGAACCAGACTTTCATCAACATTTAATGGCTCACGCTCGGTAACTTCCAGAACGAGGTTTAAATCGCGGCGGGTAAAACTGTCACGGTAATTTAAGCACTCGTCGACAAACGTCGGCGAAATAATATGCGAGGCGCTAAAATTAATTCCAATATGAAAACCTTCCGGCAATTTACTCGCGATAGCGTTCATCTGTCTGGCAACCTGATTCATCAGGCTTCGCGTAAGCGGAACGATTAATCCGGATTTTTCAGCAAGTGGAATAAATGCCGCGGGTGATATATATCCACCGTGAGGTTGTTTCCAGCGGGCTAACACCTCAACTCCCCGCAATGTCCCTTCCCGACCATTTACCACAGGTTGGTAAAAAGGGACGATCTCCCCATTATTTATTGCCCGTCGCAGGATCTCTTCAGGCGTTGCGCTTTTATTGAAATATCTATCAAGCAGGAAGGCAGCGGCGCAGGCGATTAACAGAATAAATATCAAAATCCCAAAGCCTTTATCGATAAGTCTGTAGAAGCTAAAGAGTGGCGGCGGGTTAAAGATAATAGTGAAATGATATTTTGTGGAATGAACCTTCTCGGTATAGGGATAATGTCCATTAAGCGTCATCACATCACCCGTTGGTCCAATAATGTCATCCGCCACGCGTAATACATACCTTACCCCTTTCAAGGGTACATTAAGCGCCCCGCGAATATGCTGATCACTTATCGTAACCAAAATGCGCGTATCTGCAAATTGGCTCTGATAGAGCATGATAGGTAATCTATTAACGGTGTCGATTGCCGGAGCCAACAGTAAATTACTGTCCGGGAAAACAGGAATACGAGACAGCAGGACCCGATTCCCCGGTAAGGATGTACACCAGACCGTTCCCTGTTTGAGAATGATGATTGTGCGCAGGTGAGGTTTCAGAGCTGCTTCAGTGCCAAGCTGATATTGCTCCTCGAGGTCGCATTCCTTCCCGGCAATGTTAACCGCTGTTTGAGTCGCCTGTGACGCTTCTTCAAGTATATGATTGATATTGTTGGCGGCATATCTTGCTCCCGCCAGGTACTCTGCTTTTGCGGAATACCAGAGCTGGATGTTCAAAATAGCGACACCGGTTATAAACAAGCATATCGCAATGAGGATGGGTATGAGTGTATTGCGCATTCACTTGTCCCGGCCAAAGGGTTTAATACATAAAAATGACATTCATTCGCTCGCGCTGGCGTCTACAGAGAGCATGGTAGAGAGCATCACAAATATCCACGCCGAAGATAAAATTTTCTCCATCTTCATCTAACCTATTAATTATTAAGCATAATGTAGGCAGAATTAAACAAATTAGGCGGGATATCAGGCGTCAAGAATGGAAAACGAGCGCTCTCCATTCTTGTTGGCTCCCTGATATTGCGGATATATTAAGAAAGCATAACGCCTGAAATGCTCACTTTGCACCAGCATGGTGATACATCTGATCTTTATTCTAAAGCCTTCCACAAGTTTTAAGAGAGCACGGATTCCCTGTCATTAATAATGATATCCGTTAGTGTAGTCTTATGCATTTCAATGTACTGCAAGATTTGCAGATAGAGATCAGAAAGAATCACACTGGTTTCATCTTTTAAACGCAAGCGTAAAGCCTGATCAATAATATGACTATCAACATATCCATGCGTCATGAACACCTCCCTCTCGAGATTTTTAAACAACGCACATTGAAAAATAAATCTCTCTGGGATTGAATTATTCATGTCAGCCTCGTAGGAATAGTGACCCAATAAAATTATGCTGTGTATAGTCTAAAGCGACAGACAAAAATAAGATGACTGAGTTTTCTATAAACTTATACTTAATAATTAAAAGTTACATATCATCAGCTGTGTATCGCAACACGATTTCCAGTGTTTTTCTAATCACATCAGCTTTGAGAATATCACTTGTTGTTTCCAGAGAGTGTATCAGACTTAAGATAATATTTTTATTATTAACATTATCGCCTGAAAGCATTAAATTGGTCACAGCCTGCCCTAACACAGCTGACTCTTCTTCTAACAAATTACCTGAACTACGAAAGTAGCTTGATAACGCTTTATCAGTTATTGCATTATGAATTGTAGTATCTTCAAGCATGGTAACCTCTCATCTTACTTATGAAATTTTAATGTATTCTGTTTATTTTCTTACCATTGAACATACTTTTATTGTCAGCTATCGCTGTTCTTCTGTTTGGCTCTCCTGTATCACTGTTGCTAAAATCACGAATTATGCTGTCAATTAAATCTCGTCGGAAAGCATTTTCCTCAGCCGATTTCATTACGAGTAATTGCTTAATAAGAGTCTGTAACGAAAAATTTATCTTCATGCGCAGTATATGGAGCACCGCCTGGCCAGTAATTTCATATTTTGTACTTTCATTATCAGATGTCTTCATAACGACTTCATAGCTAACCTGTTAAATAATCAGGCTGTTGCATTATTCAAAAAGCAACCCAATTAGTGCATTATAATGTTTCTGTTCCTCTTCCCCTGTCGCTTGTTCCAGTCGGCATAGAAGTTTGGCACAAAGCGACTTTCGACTCAGATTACGTCCATCTTTCAAAATCTCAGTCACAATTTCCCCGAGAGTTTCCTGCTGAGTAGGCAAGTTAGCTTTTGCAAAGTAACGAGTGATTGCTCCCGCAGAATCTAAAGTCACTGAATTTTGATGCATGCTACGCCTCTGTTAAAAATGTTAATCAATGTTAAGTGAGGTAACAATAGCAAACTTGTACGAAATATGTGTACAGAATGATAAGTTAATTTTTTGCATTTAGTGCTAATACATATAAAACAACAGGTTATGATAAAAAATATTGCATCATTTAAATGACAACCTATACAATAATTTTCGCCAACTCATCTTCAACTTTTTCCATTTTTTATCAATGTAAAGAAACAGTTATGTTTTGGTATTAAAAGAAAGACACCGGAAGATATGTCTGTTACCGTCTTACTCTCGCCTCTCCCATTACCCTGGACAGTTAATGCTTACCACCCTTATTTATCGTAGCCATATACGTGACGACGAACCTGTCAAAAAAATCGAAGAAATGGTTTCGATAGCAAATCGCAGGAACATGCAGTCTGACGTAACAGGGATCTTACTGTTTAATGGTTCTCATTTTTTCCAGCTTCTGGAAGGTCCGGAAGAACAGGTTAAAATGATATATAGGGCTATATGCCAGGATCCACGGCACTATAATATTGTTGAGCTGCTGTGCGATTACGCGCCTGCTCGCCGTTTTGGCAAAGCGGGAATGGAATTATTTGATTTGCGCCTGCACGAGCGAGATGACGTTTTACAGGCCGTATTCGACAAAGGCACATCAAAATTTCAGCTAACTTATGATGACAGAGCGCTACAATTTTTTCGTACTTTTGTCCTTGCAACCGAACAAGCAACCTATTTCGAGATCCCTGCCGAAGACTCCTGGCTTTTTATCGCTGACGGATCTGATAAAGAACTTGATTCCTGTACCCTTTCACCAACTATAAACGACCACTTTGCCTTTCATCCTATTGTCGATCCCTTATCGCGGCGGATAATCGCTTTTGAAGCCATTGTGCAAAAAAATGAAGACAGCCCGTCAGCTATAGCGGTTGGGCAGCGTAAAGACGGGGAAATCTACAAAGCGGATCTCAAAAGTAAGGCGCTTGCATTCGCGATGGCACACGCACTTGACCTCGGTGATAAAATGATTTCAATCAATCTATTACCTATGACCCTGGTTAACGAACCTGACGCAGTCTCTTTTTTACTTGATGAAATAAAGGCCAATGCTCTGGTGCCTGAACAAATCATCGTTGAATTTACTGAAAGTGAAGTCATATCTCGGTTTGATGAGTTTGCAGAAGCGATTAAATCGCTTAAGGCTGCCGGTATCAGTGTAGCAATTGATCATTTTGGCGCAGGTTTTGCCGGTTTGTTACTCCTGTCACGCTTCCAGCCTGACAGAATTAAAATCAGTCAGGAATTGATTAACAATGTTCATAAAAGCGGGCCACGGCAGGCAATTATTCAGGCGATCATAAAATGCTGTACATCACTTGAAATTCAAGTCTCTGCTATGGGTGTGACAACACCAGAAGAGTGGATGTGGCTTGAATCTGCAGGAATTGAGATGTTTCAGGGAGATCTGTTTGCGAAAGCTAAATTGAATGGTACCCCTTCAGTTGCGTGGCCGGAGAAAAAATAATTTTCAGCACATTATTTCGTATGATTTCTGAAAATCATCGTGAAAATGAATACGTTATGTTTAAATTTAATCCACATTAAAAATAATGTTTCATTCAATTTAGCTGAAATCTTATTTATACTTTGTACAATTTTAGCGTATATTGTACAAAGTATTATTGGGTCGTGTACAGGCGACGGAGATTTATGACCGCAAGGAGGAAGTGTGGCTTATTACAGCATTGGTGATGTTGCCGAACGTTGCGGGATTAATCCTGTCACTCTCCGGGCCTGGCAACGCCGCTACGGTTTGTTAAAACCACAGCGCAGTGAAGGCGGACACCGACTCTTTGATGAAGAAGACATACAACGCATCGAAGAGATCAAGCGTTGGATAAGTAATGGCGTCCCTGTAGGCAAAGTTAAAGCATTACTGGAAACCACCAGCCAGGATACGGAAGATGACTGGAGCCGCCTGCAAGAAGAGATGATGTCAATTCTTCGTATGGCTAATCCTGCCAAACTACGCGCGAGAATTATTTCACTGGGTCGAGAGTACCCAGTAGATCAATTGATTAATCATGTTTACCTTCCTGTTCGCCAGCGTCTCGTGCTTGATCACAACACCTCCCGCATTATGAGCAGTATGTTTGACGGCGCATTAATTGAATACGCAGCAGCCTCGCTTTTCGAAATGCGCCGTAAGCCCGGTAAAGAAGCCATTCTGATGGCGTGGAATGTTGAAGAGAGAGCACGATTGTGGCTGGAAGCATGGCGTTTATCATTGTCAGGATGGCACATTTCTGTTCTTGCTGATCCCATTGAAGCGCCGCGCCCGGAACTGTTCCCAACGCAAACATTGATTGTCTGGACAGGCATGGCACCAACGAGAAGGCAAAACGAACTTTTACAACACTGGGGTGAGCAAGGTTATAAAGTCATCTTTCATGCCCCCTAATTTCACCTTTATCCCGCCCCTTAGACAGAATCTTATAATCTGAACCCACAATAGCGTTTGTACCGGAGCTGGTCCGTTGCAAAATGCTCACCGGGAGAATTCAGGTAATCCCCCTTTCACACTTTGTACATATCACAGCCAAAGGACAGACCAGATTGAAGTGGTAAAACCGATCGTGCACACTACGCAGTCTCACAACTAACAAGAGGTTATTATCCTGATGGATCAGGTTGTTGTTTTTCAAAAGATGTTTGAGCAAGTGAGAAAAGAGCAAAACTTCTCCTGGTTTTATTCAGAATTAAAACATCACCGCATTGCACATTACATTTATTATCTGGCTACGGATAATATCAGAATTATTACTCACGATGACACGGTTTTGTTATTAAGAGGAACCAGGAACCTGTTAAAAGTTAGTACGACCAAGAACCCTGCTAAAATAAAAGAGGCCGCATTGCTTCATATTTGCGGAAAATCAACATTTCGGGAATACTGTTCAACACTGGCAGGCGCGGGCGTTTTCCGGTGGGTTACTGATGTTAATCATAACAAACGCAGTTACTACGCCATTGATAATACGCTTTTATATATTGAAGATGTAGAAAACAATAAACCATTAATCTAGCTAAAGTTGGAAGCTTAAGAAATGCTTCATAATTCAGTAAGACATTAGCATAATGGAAATAAAAGTGCAGAGACTATCCCTATGGATGATAAATACTGTCTTTTTATTGCCACTCATAAATAATCACCAGGCCAATACTATCAAATTGATATTTGAAATGTGATTACTTGACTTTCTATACGTTATTTTATAACGGTTAGCAAATTTATAAAACCAACGGGCGTGCCATACGCCCGTTTCAATACTTAACGCACATGTGTTTTGGTTTAGTCATCATCCGGTTATATGTATTTTAGCCAGGAATGGGTTAAACCATTCCTATATAACTAAAAAATTGAAACCTTATTCTCATGTCATGCTTATATTCGTCATTATCGTTATATAAAAAGGCCAACCATAATGTTTAGCAAATTGGCACAAAGTAGTATAAAGGCTATGTTTTAATTACAGGATGTTCAGTCATTTGAATGTATAACATTTTAGCTAAACAAATCTAAAACGAAGTGAATAATCTAATATTTTCACTAAATCTCATTTTGTTTAATATCTATTGAGATTTCTTGCTTTAAATTTTGTTTTATATAAACAATGGTTTTAATTTTTGATTAATTTGTTTTTTGGGGAGTAATATACACATATGCAAAGTCAAGAAATAAACATCCTAATGAACCATATTAAATACCGTGGGATAAGACATAACAAATGAAGTGGATAGTAATTGACACGGTAATTCAACCTACATGCGGTATATCTTTTTCAGCCATATGGGGTGATATGAAAATGATCATCTGGTATCAACCTACTATATTTCTCACTCCTGGAAGTATATTTACACCGGTTAAGTCTGGTATTATCTTTAAGGATAAAGAATACCCTATTACTATTTATAACATCACACCATTCAACAAGGATTTATGGAGTTTACTCAAAAGCAGTCAAGAGTGTCCTCCAGGAGAAAGCGAAATAACAAATAAATGTTTACATAATAGTTGTATTATAAAAATATGCCCATATGGACTCAAGTAATGGTCTTCATATAAATATTCTCGACATGATATTAATAATATCCACATAAATAAAACAACGGGCGTGTTATACGCCCGTTTCAATATTTAACACATGTAGACATTACATGTTCTTGATGATCGCATCACCAAACTCGCTACATTTCAGCAATTTAGCGCCTTCCATCAGACGTTCGAAGTCATAGGTTACGGTCTTGGCGTTGATTGCGCCTTCCATACCTTTAACAATCAGGTCTGCGGCTTCAGTCCAGCCCATATGGCGTAACATCATCTCAGCGGAGAGAATAATAGAGCCTGGGTTTACTTTGTCCTGACCGGCATATTTCGGCGCAGTACCGTGGGTGGCTTCAAACAGGGCGCATTCGTCACCGATGTTTGCGCCTGGGGCGATACCGATACCGCCGACCTGTGCAGCCAGAGCGTCAGAAATGTAGTCACCGTTCAGGTTCATACAGGCGATAACATCATATTCAGCCGGACGCAGCAGGATCTGTTGCAGGAATGCATCAGCAATCACATCTTTAATGACGATCTCTTTGCCGGTATTCGGGTTTTTAACTTTCAGCCACGGGCCGCCGTCGATCAGTTCACCGCCAAACTCTTCACGCGCCAGCTGGTAGCCCCAGTCTTTAAACGCGCCTTCGGTGAACTTCATGATGTTGCCTTTGTGCACCAGGGTCACAGAGTCACGATCGTTAGCAATTGCGTATTCGATCGCTGCACGAACCAGACGTTTGGTACCTTCTTCAGAACACGGCTTAATACCGATGCCGCAATGTTCCGGGAAGCGAATTTTCTTCACGCCCATCTCTTCACGCAGGAATTTAATCACTTTCTCAGCGTCGGCAGAGTCTGCTTTCCATTCGATACCCGCATAAATGTCTTCCGAGTTTTCACGGAAGATAACCATATCGGTCAGTTCAGGGTGTTTAACCGGGCTTGGGGTGCCCTGATAGTAACGTACCGGACGCAGGCAGATGTAGAGATCCAGTTCCTGGCGCAGGGCAACGTTCAGAGAACGAATACCGCCACCAACCGGAGTGGTCAGAGGGCCTTTAATGGCAACGCGATATTCACGAATCAGATCAAGGGTTTCAGCAGGCAGCCAGACATCCTGACCGTAAACCTGTGTGGATTTTTCACCGGTGTAAATTTCCATCCAGGAGATTTTACGCTCGCCTTTATAGGCTTTCTCGACTGCAGCGTCGACCACTTTCAGCATGGCTGGGGTTACATCTACACCGATTCCATCACCTTCAATGTAAGGGATAATCGGATTTTCAGGAACGTTGAGTTTGCCGTTTTGCAGGGTGATCTTCTTGCCTTGTGCCGGAACAACTACTTTACTTTCCATTCACCTCTCCTTCGAGCGCTACTGGTTTGCTCGTCTGCCACCACGTTGCATATGCGTTTGCGTCCTGCGATACGGATGCATTAGAGCAATTTTTTGTTAATGATTTGTAATTGGCTTGTCAATACTACCCTATTGTTTGCCGTCATGAAAGATGCGCGTTATTAGGCTATAATGCGGCAATTCATAATCTCTGAAAATACCATGCAAAAAACTTCTTTTAGAAATCACCAGGTTAAGCGATTCAGCTCGCAACGTTCTACCAGGCGTAAACCTGAAAACCAGCCCACGCGCGTGATCCTGTTCAATAAACCCTACGATGTTCTTCCGCAGTTCACCGATGAAGCCGGACGCAAAACATTAAAAGAATTCATCCCGGTTCAGGGCGTTTATGCAGCAGGTCGTCTTGACCGCGATAGCGAAGGGTTACTGGTGCTGACCAATAACGGCGCGTTGCAGGCGCGTTTAACCCAGCCGGGTAAACGCACCGGAAAAATCTATTATGTGCAGGTGGAAGGTATTCCCACACAAGACGCACTTGAAGCCTTGCGCAATGGCGTAACCTTAAATGATGGCCCTACCCTGCCCGCAGGCGTAGAGCTGGTTGACGAACCCGCGTGGTTATGGCCGCGGAATCCACCAATTCGTGAACGCAAAAGTATTCCCACCAGCTGGCTGAAGATCACCTTATATGAAGGACGTAATCGCCAGGTGCGCCGCATGACCGCCCATGTTGGTTTCCCCACGCTGCGACTGATTCGCTATGCGATGGGTGATTACTCTTTGGATAATCTTGCCAACGGCGAATGGCGAGAAGCGACAGATTAAGGACGCAAAATGTTTAAACCGCACGTTACCGTTGCTTGCGTGGTGCACGCAGAAGGCAAATTTTTAGTCGTTGAAGAGACGATTAATGGTAAAGCGTTATGGAACCAACCTGCCGGGCATCTGGAAGCCAATGAAACCTTAGTGGAAGCCGCCGCCCGTGAGCTGTGGGAAGAAACCGGCATCAGCGCGCAGCCGCAACACTTTATTCGTATGCATCAGTGGATTGCGCCAGATAAAACGCCGTTTTTGCGTTTCCTGTTTGCTATTGAGCTTGAGCAAATATGCCCGACCCAGCCTCATGACAGCGATATCGACTGCTGCCGTTGGGTTAGCGCCGAAGAAATTTTACAGGCGTCAAATCTGCGTTCGCCGCTGGTGGCGGAAAGTATTCGTTGTTATCAAAGCAGGCAACGCTATCCGCTAGAGATGATTGGCGATTTTAACTGGCCTTTTACAAAGGGTGTCATCTAAAAGGCTGCGTGATAGAATACGCCGCCTTGAAGTTCAATGTCGTGAGTGATCCAATGTCTGAAACCGCAAAAAAAGTAATCGTCGGCATGTCCGGCGGTGTCGATTCCTCCGTTTCTGCCTGGCTGTTGCAACAACAGGGATATCAGGTCGAAGGCCTGTTTATGAAGAACTGGGAAGAAGACGACGGTGAGGAATATTGCACAGCGGCAGCGGATCTGGCTGATGCCCAGGCTGTCTGCGACAAGCTCGGCATTGAACTGCACACCGTTAACTTTGCTGCCGAGTACTGGGACAACGTCTTCGAACTGTTTCTTGCCGAATATAAAGCCGGTCGCACGCCGAATCCGGATATTCTGTGCAACAAAGAGATCAAATTTAAAGCCTTCCTCGAATTTGCCGCTGAAGATTTAGGTGCCGATTATATCGCTACCGGTCATTACGTACGTCGGGCAGATGTCGATGGCAAGAGCCGCCTGCTGCGTGGTCTGGACAGCAATAAAGACCAGAGCTACTTCCTTTATACGCTCAGCCATGAGCAGATTGCGCAAAGCCTGTTCCCGGTCGGCGAACTGGAAAAACCGCAGGTGCGTAAGATTGCTGAAGATCTCGGTCTGGTCACCGCGAAGAAAAAAGACTCTACCGGCATTTGCTTCATTGGCGAGCGTAAATTCCGCGAGTTCCTGGGCCGTTATCTCCCGGCGCAACCGGGCAAAATCATTACCGTCGATGGCGATGAAATTGGTGAGCACCAGGGGCTGATGTATCACACCCTCGGTCAGCGTAAAGGTCTGGGTATCGGTGGCACCAAAGACGGCACCGAAGAACCGTGGTATGTGGTCGATAAAGACGTCGAAAACAACATTCTGATTGTTGCGCAGGGCCATGAACACCCGCGTCTGATGTCTGTCGGTCTGATTGCCCAGCAGCTGCACTGGGTCGATCGCGAGCCGTTCACCGGTACTATGCGTTGCACAGTAAAAACCCGCTATCGCCAGACCGACATCCCGTGCACCGTCAAGGCGCTGGACGATGATCGCATTGAAGTGATTTTCGATGAGCCGGTTGCCGCCGTGACGCCGGGCCAGTCTGCCGTTTTCTATAACGGTGAAGTGTGCCTCGGTGGCGGTATTATTGAGCAGCGTCTGCCGCTGCCGGTCTGATTATTATCTTTACTTAAAACAAGGAAGCAGTGAACGTGGCAAAGAATTACTATGACATCACCCTCGCCCTAGCCGGTATTTGTCAGTCGGCACGCCTGGTGCAACAACTCGCTCACCAGGGGCATTGTGATGCCGATGCGCTACACGTCTCACTCAACAGTATTATTGATATGAACCCCAGCTCGACGCTGGCGGTTTTTGGCGGCAGCGAAGCCAACCTGCGCGTCGGGCTGGAAACCTTGCTCGGCGTGCTCAATGCCAGCAGTCGCCAGGGCTTAAACGCTGAGTTAACCCGCTACACACTCAGCCTGATGGTGCTTGAGCGCAAACTCTCCTCAGCGAAAGGTGCGCTCGACACTCTGGGCAACCGGATCAACGGCCTGCAACGCCAGCTCGAACACTTCGATTTACAGTCCGAAACGCTGATGAGCGCGATGGCTGCTATCTATGTTGATGTGATTAGCCCGCTTGGCCCGCGCATTCAGGTAACCGGTTCCCCTGCTGTACTGCAAAGCCCACAAGTGCAGGCGAAAGTTCGCGCAACCCTGCTGGCAGGCATTCGCGCCGCCGTGCTCTGGCACCAGGTTGGCGGCGGACGTCTGCAACTGATGTTTTCTCGTAATCGCCTGACCACTCAGGCAAAACAAATTCTTGCTCATTTAACCCCGGAGTTGTGATCTATGGAATTATCCTCACTGACCGCCGTTTCCCCTGTCGATGGACGCTACGGCGATAAAGTCAGCGCGCTGCGCGGGATTTTCAGCGAATATGGTTTGCTGAAATTCCGTGTACAAGTTGAAGTACGTTGGCTGCAAAAACTGGCCGCGCACGCAGCGATCAAGGAAGTTCCTGCTTTTGCTGCCGACGCAATCGGTTACCTTGATGCAATTGTCGCCAGTTTCAGCGAAGAAGATGCCGCACGCATCAAAACCATCGAGCGTACCACTAACCACGACGTTAAAGCGGTTGAGTATTTCCTGAAAGAAAAAGTGGCGGAGATCCCGGAACTGCACGCGGTTTCTGAATTCATCCACTTTGCCTGTACTTCGGAAGATATCAATAACCTCTCCCACGCATTAATGCTGAAAACCGCGCGTGATGAAGTGATCCTGCCGTACTGGCGTCAACTGATTGACGGCATTAAAGATCTCGCCGTTCAGTATCGTGATATCCCGCTGCTGTCTCGTACCCACGGTCAGCCAGCCACGCCGTCAACCATCGGTAAAGAGATGGCAAACGTCGCCTACCGTATGGAGCGCCAGTACCGCCAGCTTAATCAGGTGGAAATTCTCGGCAAAATCAACGGCGCGGTCGGTAACTATAACGCCCACATCGCCGCTTACCCGGAAGTTGACTGGCATCAGTTCAGCGAAGAGTTCGTCACCTCGCTGGGTATTCAGTGGAACCCGTACACTACCCAGATCGAACCGCACGACTACATCGCCGAGCTGTTTGATTGCGTTGCGCGCTTCAACACCATTCTGATCGACTTTGATCGTGACGTCTGGGGTTATATCGCCCTTAACCACTTCAAACAGAAAACTATTGCTGGTGAGATTGGTTCTTCCACCATGCCGCATAAAGTTAACCCGATCGACTTCGAAAACTCCGAAGGGAACCTGGGCCTTTCCAACGCGGTGTTGCAGCACCTGGCAAGCAAACTGCCAGTTTCCCGCTGGCAGCGTGACCTGACCGACTCCACCGTGCTGCGTAACCTCGGCGTGGGTATCGGTTATGCGCTGATTGCGTATCAATCCACCTTGAAAGGCGTGAGCAAACTGGAAGTGAACCGTGACCATCTGCTGGATGAACTGGATCACAACTGGGAAGTGCTGGCTGAGCCAATCCAGACAGTTATGCGTCGCTATGGCATCGAAAAACCGTACGAGAAGCTGAAAGAGCTGACTCGCGGTAAGCGCGTTGACGCCGAAGGCATGAAGCAGTTTATCGACGGTCTGGCGTTGCCAGAAGAAGAGAAAGCCCGCCTGAAAGCAATGACGCCGGCTAACTACATTGGTCGCGCCATCACCATGGTTGATGAGCTGAAATAAGCCTCAAAACAGTGCCGGATGGCGATGCTGTCCGGCCTGCTTATTAAGATTATCCACTTTTTCTTTTTTCACTTTACCTCCCCTCCCCGCTGGTTTATTTAATGTTTACCCCCATAACCACATAATCGCGTTACACTATTTTAATAATTAAGACAGGGAGAAATAAAAATGCGCGTACTGGTTGTTGAAGACAATGCGTTGTTACGTCACCACCTTAAAGTTCAGATTCAGGATGCTGGTCATCAGGTCGATGACGCAGAAGATGCCAAAGAAGCCGATTATTATCTCAATGAACATTTACCGGATATTGCGATTGTCGATCTGGGATTGCCAGACGAGGACGGTCTGTCACTGATTCGCCGCTGGCGTAGCAATGATGTTTCACTGCCGATTCTGGTATTAACCGCCCGTGAAAGCTGGCAGGACAAAGTCGAAGTATTAAGTGCTGGCGCTGATGATTACGTGACTAAACCATTTCATATTGAAGAGGTGATGGCGCGAATGCAGGCATTAATGCGGCGTAATAGCGGTCTGGCTTCACAGGTCATTTCGCTACCCCCGTTTCAGGTTGATCTCTCTCGCCGTGAATTATCTATTAATGACGAAGTGATCAAACTGACCGCGTTCGAATACACCATTATGGAAACGTTGATACGCAATAATGGCAAAGTGGTGAGCAAAGATTCGTTAATGCTCCAACTCTATCCGGATGCGGAGCTGCGGGAAAGCCATACCATTGATGTACTGATGGGACGTCTGCGCAAAAAAATTCAGGCACAATATCCGCAAGAAGTGATTACCACCGTTCGCGGCCAGGGCTATCTGTTCGAATTGCGCTGATGAAAAAATTACTGCGTCTTTTTTTCCCGCTCTCGCTGCGGGTACGTTTTCTGTTAGCAACGGCAGCAGTAGTATTGGTGCTTTCGCTTGCCTACGGAATGGTTGCGCTGATCGGTTATAGCGTCAGTTTCGATAAAACCACGTTTCGGCTGTTACGTGGCGAGAGCAATCTGTTCTATACCCTTGCGAAGTGGGAAAACAATAAGTTGCATGTCGAGTTACCCGAAAATATCGACAAGCAAAGCCCCACTATGACGCTAATTTATGATGAGAACGGGCAGCTTTTATGGGCGCAACGTGACGTGCCCTGGCTGATGAAGATGATCCAGCCTGACTGGCTGAAATCGAATGGTTTTCATGAAATTGAAGCGGATGTTAACGATACCAGCCTCTTGCTGAGTGGAGATCATTCGATACAGCAACAGTTGCAGGAAGTGCGGGAAGATGATGACGACGCGGAGATGACCCACTCGGTGGCGGTAAACGTCTACCCGGCAACATCGCGGATGCCAAAGTTGACCATTGTGGTGGTGGATACCATTCCGGTGGAGCTAAAAAGTTCCTATATGGTCTGGAGCTGGTTTATCTATGTGCTCTCAGCCAATCTGCTGTTAGTGATCCCGCTGCTGTGGGTCGCCGCCTGGTGGAGTTTACGCCCCATCGAAGCCCTGGCAAAAGAAGTCCGCGAACTGGAAGAACATAACCGCGAATTGCTCAATCCAGCCACAACGCGAGAACTGACCAGTCTGGTACGAAACCTGAACCGATTGTTAAAAAGTGAACGCGAACGTTACGACAAATATCGTACGACGCTCACCGACCTGACCCATAGTCTGAAAACGCCACTGGCGGTGCTGCAAAGTACGCTGCGTTCTCTGCGTAGTGAGAAGATGAGCGTCAGTGATGCTGAACCGGTAATGCTGGAGCAAATCAGCCGCATTTCACAGCAAATTGGCTACTACCTGCATCGTGCCAGTATGCGCGGCGGGACATTGCTCAGCCGCGAGCTGCATCCGGTCGCCCCACTGCTGGACAATCTCACCTCGGCGCTGAACAAAGTGTATCAACGCAAAGGGGTCAATATCTCTCTCGATATTTCGCCAGAGATCAGCTTTGTCGGTGAGCAGAACGATTTTGTCGAGGTGATGGGCAACGTGCTGGATAATGCCTGTAAATATTGCCTCGAGTTTGTCGAAATATCTGCAAGGCAAACAGACGAGCATCTCTATATTGTGGTCGAGGATGATGGCCCCGGTATTCCATTAAGCAAGCGAGAGGTCATTTTCGACCGTGGTCAACGGGTTGATACTTTACGCCCTGGGCAAGGTGTAGGGCTGGCGGTAGCCCGCGAAATCACCGAGCAATATGAGGGTAAAATCGTCGCCGGAGAGAGCATGCTGGGCGGTGCGCGGATGGAGGTGATTTTTGGTCGCCAGCATTCTGCGCCGAAAGATGAATAAATATGTCCATACTTCACGCATTACGTTAAGCATCCGTTATAATCGGTTGCAGATACCAGCCTGTGGATGCTTAACATGGAATACCAACTCACTCTTAACTGGCCCGATTTTCTTGAACGTCACTGGCAGAAACGTCCGGTGGTGTTAAAACGCGGCTTTAATAATTTTATTGACCCGATCTCTCCAGACGAGTTGGCGGGTTTGGCGATGGAAAGCGAAGTCGACAGTCGACTGGTCAGTCACCAGGATGGCAAATGGCAGGTCAGCCACGGCCCGTTCGAAAGCTACGATCATCTCGGTGAAACTAACTGGTCATTGTTAGTGCAGGCAGTGAACCACTGGCATGAGCCGACCGCCGCGCTGATGCGACCGTTCCGTGAACTGCCGGACTGGCGTATTGATGACCTGATGATCTCTTTTTCCGTACCTGGCGGCGGCGTCGGCCCGCATCTCGATCAGTACGACGTGTTTATCATTCAGGGTACTGGTCGCCGTCGCTGGCGAGTGGGCGAAAAGCTGCAAATGAAACAGCACTGCCCGCACCCGGATCTGTTACAGGTCGATCCGTTCGAAGCCATCATCGATGAAGAGCTGGAGCCTGGCGATATCCTTTATATTCCGCCAGGATTCCCGCATGAAGGCTACGCGCTGGAAAATGCAATGAACTATTCCGTGGGTTTTCGCGCGCCAAATACGCGGGAACTGATTAGCGGATTTGCCGATTATGTGCTGCAACGTGAACTGGGCGGCAACTACTACAGCGATCCGGATGTTCCACCTCGCGCTCATCCTGCGGACGTTCTGCCGCAAGAGATGGATAAACTGCGTGAGATGATGCTCGAATTGATCAACCAGCCGGAACACTTTAAGCAATGGTTTGGCGAGTTTATATCCCAGTCACGTCATGAACTGGATATCGCGCCGCCAGAGCCGCCTTATCAGCCGGATGAAATCTACGATGCGCTGAAACAAGGTGATGTGCTGGTGCGCCTGGGTGGTCTGCGCGTATTGCGCATTGGCGACGACGTGTATGCCAATGGTGAGAAGATCGATTCCCCACACCGTCCGGCACTGGATGCGCTCGCCAGCAACATTGCGCTGACCGCGGAGAATTTTGGTGATGCACTGGAAGATCCGTCATTTCTCGCGATGCTTGCGGCACTAGTCAATAGCGGGTATTGGTTCTTCGAAGGGTAAGTTTGAAGTTAAGCCGGATGCGGCATCACATGCCGCATCCCTTTTCGCTTACTTCCGTTGCGCCGTCAACTCGGCAATACGGACGATCACCTGCACCGCTTTTTCCATACCTTCCAGAGTCACAAACTCATGCTTACCATGATAGTTGTAACCGCCAGTGAACAGGTTCGGGCACGGTAATCCCATAAACGACAACTGCGCGCCGTCGGTACCGCCGCGGATCGGTTTCAGTTCCGGTTCAATATCGCAGTCACGCATCGCCTGCTGGGCGATATCGAGAATATGCGGATGCTCAACCACTTTCTCGCGCATATTGTAGTAACTGTCTTCAATCACCAGTTCAATGTAGCAATCAGGATGTAACCCTTTGCCCACTTTTTTGGCGATCTCCATCATTTTACGTTTACGCGCTTCAAACTGTTTACGGTCGAAATCACGGATGATGTAGTGCATATCGGCCCGTTCAACGGTGCCTTTCATGCTCGCCAGGTGATAGAAACCTTCATAGCCTTCTGTCATTTCCGGGCTTTCATCCGCCGGAACTTCCGCATGAATACGTGCCGCCAGCGACAGCGCATTCACCATTACACCTTTCGCTGTGCCTGGGTGAACGTTATTGCCTACAATTTTGATATTGACCGACGCGGCGTTGAAGTTTTCAAACTCCAGTTCGCCTACGCCACCACCATCAACGGTGTAAGCCCAGCGGGCATCGAAGGCGTCAACATCAAAATGTTTCGCCCCTTTACCCACTTCTTCATCCGGGGTAAAGGCGACGCGAATATCACCATGCGGAATGTTTTTTTGTTGTAATACCGCCAGCGCGGTCATGATTTCTGCAATACCTGCTTTGTCATCGGCACCTAACAAGGTTTTACCATCGGTGGTAATCAGCGTCTGACCCAGTAGCTGATGCAGCACCGGGAACATAACCGGTGATAAAACTTCATCGCCGATACCCAGCGCAATATCGCCACCGCGATAGTTTTCAACAATTTGCGGATTCACATTTTTGCCGCTGCAATCCGGTGAGGTATCCACATGAGAAATAAAGCCAATCGCCGGGATATCGCCAGGGACGTTAGCCGGTAACGTCGCCATCAAAGTGCCCTTCTCACTTAAGGTCACATTGATAAGCCCCATCTCTTCGAGCTGCTCTTTCAGCAGATGCAATAACTTCCATTGGCCTTCCGTGCTGGGAACCTGTCTCACCCCTGCCTTTGATTGGGTATCCAGAGACACGTAGTTCAAAAATCGCTCAAGTAGTTTATCCATGTAGTCACCCTCACTTTTTGTGACAACATTATTAAGAAGCAAGAAAAGACAAATATTGCGTCAGGTCACTTTTACCCCTGCAAGCGGGAATATTTATCAGCATTACCTTAATGAATATAAAGCTAAGCCAGTAATTCACAACAAAGATTGGCGATTCAAGCGGTTTGCCGTAGAATTACCGCCCTCATTAAGAGTCACCAAGGTGGTTAACCACAAACCCCGCATCGGTAAGCCATCCGTTGCGTTTACATGGGACAGAGTAAAAAATTGAATAAACAACCGAGTTCGCTTTCACCGCTGGTGCAATTGGCGGGAATTCGCAAATGCTTTGATGGTAAAGAGGTCATTCCCCAGCTGGATCTGACTATCAACAATGGCGAGTTCCTCACGCTGCTTGGCCCTTCTGGCTGCGGTAAAACAACCGTTCTTCGCCTGATTGCAGGTCTGGAAACTGTTGATTCCGGACGCATCATGCTGGATAACGAGGACATCACCCACGTTCCGGCGGAAAACCGCTATGTGAACACTGTTTTCCAAAGCTACGCACTTTTCCCCCACATGACCGTGTTCGAAAATGTGGCCTTTGGGTTACGCATGCAAAAAACCCCCGCTGCTGAAATTACGCCCCGCGTGATGGAAGCCCTGCGGATGGTGCAGCTGGAAACCTTCGCTCAACGCAAACCGCATCAGCTCTCTGGTGGTCAACAGCAACGCGTCGCCATTGCCCGCGCGGTGGTTAACAAGCCTCGTCTGTTGTTGCTGGATGAGTCGCTCTCAGCGCTGGATTACAAACTGCGCAAGCAAATGCAGAACGAGCTGAAAGCGTTACAGCGTAAGCTTGGCATTACATTCGTCTTCGTGACTCACGACCAGGAAGAAGCACTCACCATGTCGGACAGGATTGTGGTGATGCGCGATGGTCGCATTGAGCAAGACGGCACGCCGCGTGAAATCTATGAAGAGCCGAAAAACCTGTTTGTTGCTGGGTTTATTGGCGAAATCAATATGTTTAACGCCACTGTCATCGAACGTCTCGACGAGCAGCGCGTACGCGCCAACGTTGAAGGCCGCGAATGTAATATCTACGTTAACTTCGCCGTTGAACCGGGGCAAAAACTGCATGTTCTGCTGCGCCCGGAAGACTTACGTGTTGAAGAGATTAACGACGACAACCACGCTGAAGGGCTGATTGGTTACGTTCGCGAGCGTAACTACAAAGGCATGACGCTGGAGTCGGTTGTTGAACTGGAAAATGGCAAGATGGTGATGGTCAGCGAATTCTTCAATGAAGACGATCCTGACTTTGACCACTCTCTCGACCAAAAAATGGCCATTAATTGGGTAGAAAGCTGGGAGGTCGTACTGGCTGATGAAGAACACAAGTAAGTTCCAGAATGTAGTGATTGTCACTATTGTCGGTTGGCTTGTGTTGTTTGTCTTTCTGCCCAACCTGATGATCATTGGCACCAGCTTTTTGACCCGCGACGACGCCAGTTTCGTCAAAATGGTCTTTACGCTGGATAACTACACGCGTCTGCTCGATCCGCTCTATTTTGAAGTGCTATTGCACTCGCTGAATATGGCGCTGATCGCCACCCTCGCCTGCCTGGTGCTGGGCTATCCTTTTGCCTGGTTTCTGGCGAAGCTGCCACACAAGGTGCGTCCGCTGCTGCTGTTTCTGCTGATTGTTCCGTTCTGGACCAACTCATTGATTCGTATCTACGGGCTGAAAATTTTCCTCAGCACCAAAGGCTATCTCAACGAGTTTTTGCTCTGGCTGGGCGTTATCGATACACCAATTCGCATCATGTTCACACCCAGTGCGGTGATTATCGGTCTGGTTTACATTCTGCTGCCGTTTATGGTGATGCCGCTGTACTCGAGTATCGAAAAACTGGATAAGCCGTTGCTGGAGGCGGCGCGCGATCTCGGTGCCAGCAAGTTGCAGACCTTTATCCGTATCATTATCCCACTGACGATGCCGGGGATTATTGCCGGATGCCTGTTGGTGATGCTGCCAGCGATGGGCCTGTTCTATGTGTCCGACCTGATGGGCGGTGCGAAAAACCTGCTGATCGGTAACGTCATCAAAGTACAGTTCCTCAATATTCGTGACTGGCCGTTTGGTGCAGCCACCAGCATTACGCTGACTATCGTAATGGGCCTGATGTTGCTGGTTTACTGGCGCGCTTCTCGTTTGCTGAATAAGAAGGTGGAACTCGAATGATCGGTCGACTGCTTCGCGGCGGTTTTATGACCGCTATCTACGCGTACCTGTATATCCCAATCATTATTTTGATTGTGAACTCCTTTAACAGCTCGCGCTTTGGCATCAACTGGCAGGGTTTTACCACTAAATGGTATAGCCTGCTGATGAACAACGACAGTCTGTTGCAGGCAGCTCAGCATTCATTGACGATGGCGGTGTTTTCAGCGACGTTTGCTACGCTTATCGGTTCACTGACTGCAGTTGCGCTGTACCGTTATCGCTTTCGCGGTAAGCCATTCGTTAGCGGAATGCTGTTTGTGGTGATGATGTCGCCAGATATTGTGATGGCGATTTCTCTGCTGGTGCTGTTTATGCTGCTGGGTATTCAGCTTGGCTTCTGGTCGCTGCTGTTCTCGCATATCACCTTCTGCCTGCCATTTGTGGTGGTAACAGTGTATTCGCGCCTGAAAGGTTTTGACGTGCGAATGCTGGAAGCGGCGAAAGATCTCGGTGCCAGCGAATTTACCATTCTGCGAAAAATCATTCTGCCACTGGCAATGCCAGCGGTAGCGGCGGGCTGGGTGTTAAGCTTTACCCTGTCGATGGACGATGTAGTAGTTTCTTCGTTCGTCACCGGACCAAGCTATGAAATTCTGCCGTTAAAAATTTATTCGATGGTCAAAGTCGGCGTATCGCCGGAAGTTAACGCGCTGGCAACCATATTACTGGTGCTGTCGCTGGTGATGGTAATTGCCAGCCAGCTTATTGCTCGTGATAAAACGAAAGGTAACACAGGGGACGTTAAATGAAAAAATGGTCACGCCACCTGCTCGCGGCGGGTGCTCTGGCACTGGGCATGAGCGCCGCTCACGCCGATGACAACAACACGCTGTATTTTTACAACTGGACCGAGTACGTGCCACCAGGACTGCTTGAACAGTTCACCAAAGAAACCGGTATTAAGGTTATCTATTCGACTTACGAGTCGAACGAAACCATGTATGCCAAGCTGAAAACGTACAAAGACGGTGCCTATGACCTGGTGGTTCCTTCAACCTATTACGTCGATAAAATGCGTAAAGAAGGGATGATCCAGAAGATCGACAAGTCGAAGTTAAGCAATTTCAGCAACCTCGATCCAGACATGCTCAATAAGCCGTTTGACCCGAATAACGACTACTCCATTCCGTATATCTGGGGTGCGACGGCGATTGGTGTTAATGGTGATGCGGTGGATCCCAAATCCGTTACCAGCTGGGCCGATCTGTGGAAGCCTGAGTACAAAGGCAGCCTGCTGCTGACCGACGATGCCCGTGAAGTGTTCCAGATGGCGCTGCGTAAGCTGGGCTACTCCGGTAACACCACCGATCCGAAAGAGATTGAAGCTGCATACAACGAGCTGAAAAAACTGATGCCAAACGTCGCGGCGTTTAACTCCGATAACCCGGCGAACCCGTATATGGAAGGCGAAGTTAACCTCGGCATGATCTGGAACGGTTCTGCTTTCGTTGCACGCCAGGCGGGTACGCCAATTGATGTGGTGTGGCCGAAAGAAGGCGGCATTTTCTGGATGGACAGCCTGGCGATCCCAGCAAATGCCAAAAACAAAGAAGGCGCGCTGAAATTGATCAACTTCCTGCTGCGCCCGGATGTGGCAAAACAGGTTGCTGAAACTATCGGTTATCCAACGCCAAACCTTGCGGCGCGTAAGCTGTTAAGTCCGGAAGTGGCGAACGATAAAACGCTCTACCCGGATGCTGAAACCATTAAAAATGGTGAATGGCAGAATGACGTTGGCGCAGCCAGCAGCATTTATGAAGAGTATTATCAGAAGCTGAAAGCAGGACGTTAATTCAGCAAGCGGGCGGTGGTATTACCGCCCGTTTTTTATTTAGCAAGGATGTGGCTAATGAGTCAGGACAGTAAAGTTTTCTTTCGTATATTCCTCGGTATCGGTCTGGTACTGATCCTCATTTCTGTTGTTATCTTTTATAACCAGTTCACCTATAGCAAAGACGCGATTCATACTGAAGGCGTCATTGTTGATACCGTCTGGCACTCCAGTCATTCTCATCGCACGGGTAAAAATGGTTCGTGGTATCCCGTCGTTGCCTTTCGACCGACGCCTGATTACACGCTAATTTTCAATTCGAGTATCGGCAGCGATTTTTATGAAGACAGCGAAGGCGATAAAGTTAATGTTTATTATTCTCCAGGGCATCCTGAAAAGGCTGAGATAAATAACCCGTGGGTTAATTTTTTTAAATGGGGGTTTATCGGCATTATGGGCGTTATTTTTATCGCCGTCGGTTTATTAATCAGTATGCCCTCCTCTAAAAAGTCACGCAGGAAACGGAAGTCCCGTCCATGAAAAAAATCATAATACTGCTCAGTTTACTGATACTGCTGCCTCTGACAGCAACCAGTAAGCCCTTAATCCCAATAATGAAGACACTTTTTACGGATGTTACAGGTACTGTACCGGATGCTGAGGAGATTGCGCGGAAAGCGGAGCTTTTTCGTCAACAAACCGGGATTGCGCCGTTTATCGTGGTTGTACCTGACGTTAATGAAGCAAGCTTCAGGCAAAATGGCAAAGCGATGCTGGCGCATGCGTCATCTTCATTGAGTGATGTAAAAGGCAGCGTCCTGTTACTTTTTACCACCCGCGAGCCACGGTTAATTATGATAACCAACGACCAGGTTGAAAGCGGTCTGGACGATAAACATCTCGGCCTTCTGGTAGAAAATCACACTCATGCTTATTTACATGCGGACCTCTGGTATCAGGGAATCAATAATGCATTGGCTGTTTTACAAGCACAGATATTAAAACAACCGACGCCGCCACTGACATATTATCCGCATCCCGGACAACAGCAGGAGAATGATCCTCCCGGCAGTACCACGATATTAGGTCTTTTTGCCTGGGCAGTTGCATTCATCGTCTTGACTACATTTTTTAACTACACAACGCGCCTTAATTATGCATTAAAGTTTGCAGTGGCGATGACTGTTGCCAATATGGGTTATCAGGCTTTATGTTTGTACATCGATAATAGCTTTGCGATTACCAGAATATCGCCGCTCTGGGCAGGGCTGATTGGTGTCTGTACGTTTATTGCCGCGTTGTTATTGACGAGTAAACGGTAAAAGAGGCAGTAAAGTGTGCGTTTATTATGCCGGATGCGGCGCGAACGCCTTATCTGGCCCACAAAACCCGCAAATTCAATTAATTGCGTCCCCTTGTAGGCCTGATAAGCGTAGCACATCAGGCAATGCTTCCTGCTTTATAAGCCCTTCAGCAACTTTTCAACAAACTCTGGCACCACCTGGCTTGCCGGGCCGTAATATTTCTCGGCAAATTCATTACCGACCTGGCTTGGTTCAAGATTCAGCTCCACGGTGTGCGCGCCATGCAGTTTCGCTTCGTGAACAAACCCAGCTGCCGGATAAACATGCCCGGAAGTACCAATGGCAATGAAAATATCGGCCATCGACAACGCCATATAAATTTCATCCATGCCGAGTGGCATTTCGCCAAACCAAACGACGTGCGGGCGCAAGGGTGCCGGGAACTGGCAACAATGGCATTTATCTTCTGGCGTAACGTCTCCGGTCCAGTCGAGAACCTGACCACTTTGCGAACAGCGAACTTTCAGCAGTTCCCCATGCATATGAATGACATTGGTATTACCTGCGCGTTCATGCAGGTTGTCGATATTCTGCGTCACCAGCAAAAAGCGATCGCCGAGGGCGTCTTGCAGTTTAGCCAGCGCAAGATGCGCGGCGTTAGGCTGAATTTCTGGCTGCTGTAGCTGTCGACGACGGGCGTTATAAAACGCTTGCACCAGTTCAGGATCGCGATCGAAACCTTCCGGCGTTGCCACATCTTCAACCCGATGTTCTTCCCACAGGCCATCTGCGGCGCGAAAGGTACGAATACCTGATTCCGCAGAAATACCTGCCCCTGTCAGTACGAGTACTCTTGGTTTTTCCATTGCTTCCGGCACCACTTTATCTCTGAAAAAAACACGCTGACGCAAACGCTCGCGCAGACGGCGTTTATTTTTACGAAAACGACTTAACCGATGACCCCGACGCGACAGCATAGCAACCTCTGTTGTTTAATCGGTTAGATGTAGGAAGGCCGCACCACGCATTCCTCCCGCATCACCGTGGCGCGCGCGTTCAATGCGCGGAACACGAGCTACAGGTAAGAGATGACGAGGCAGCCTGTCCGCCAGTTGCGTTGTGATTGCCGGGAAATTCGATAAGCCACCACCAATGACGACCAGGTCAGGGTCAACAATGGTCAGGATATTTCCCAGACAAACCGCTAATAAATCCAGATAACGCTCAACGTGCGCCCTTGCCTGCTCATCGCCTTGATCATAAAGCGCAATAATTTCGGGAGCCTGCAACGGTTGATGATAATAGTGTTGATACAGCCACGCAAAACCGCGACCAGACAGATAATTTTCAATGCAGCCATGCTGACCACAGCCGCAGCGGCGTAACGGGAAATCCAGCCCCATCATGGTTAACGCATCAACCGGCAGACGCATATGGCCAAACTCGCCGGTAATATAGCTTTTACCGGTAATTGGTTTACCGTTGAAAATCAGCCCGCCGCCAACGCCGGTGCCGAGAATCAACCCCATCACCAGTGGATATTGAGTAAATTCATCATCCCAGGCTTCTGAAAGGGCAAAACAGTTGGCATCGTTATCAAGGCGTACATCGCGATCAAGACGTGCGCTCAGGTCGGCACGCAGCGGTTTACCGCTGGCAGCGGGGACATTGGCGGCATACAGCGTACCATCTTCTGTTTCCGGCATTCCCGGAATACCGATGCCGACAGAGCCTTTACAGCCAAAACGTTGGTCAGCTTCAGCTACCAGCTCACACACTGCATCTAAAAATGCGTCATAGCTGTCACGCGGTGTCGGCACCCGCTTTTCCCACTGCAACTGCCGACCGCTATCAAACACGCCAAGCGCAATTTTTGTTCCACCAATATCAAACCCGTAATACATTGCCGCTCCTTGTTTTAATGTACTGCCTTTACTGGCCGCTAAGGACTCGCGCAGGGTCAATATTACTGGCGCGTCGCGCCGGATACCAACTTGCCAAAAGACTCAGCAACAATGCTGTGACCAGTACGTAGAAGACGTCCAGCCAGTGCAATTCCGATGGCAGGAAGTCAATAAAATAGATATCGCTGGAGAGGAACTGATGACCGATCAACTTTTCAATCCACTCAATAATCGGGGTAAGTTGCAGTGAAACAACTACGCCGATAATCACACCACACAGGCTACCGAATAGCCCTGCCAGCAATCCATACCAGACAAAGATGGCGCGAATTAAACCATCTTTCGCCCCCAGCGTTCGTAATACTGCGATATCGCCACTCTTGTCTTTCACCGCCATCACTAAGGTGGAGACGATGTTGAAACAGGCCACGCCAATCACCAGTACCATCGCCAGATACATAATGGCGCGGATCATCTGGATATCGCGATACATATAGCCGTAAGTACCAATCCAGCTTTTAATATAAACATAGCTGTTGGTCACTTCACCCGCATCGCGTACCAGCTTATTGGCGTTGAAAACATCCGTCATTTTAAGGGCAATACCTGACACGCTGGAACCCATATCAAGATATTGCTGGGCATCCGCCAGCGGGATCATGGCAAAACTGTGATCGAGTTGACCACTCAACTGCAAAATACCGGCAATGTGCAAACGCACACGTTTTGGCTGCATCAGTTTATGCTCGGGATTCGAGTTGGGGATCATAATCGACACCCAATCGCCCTGCTTCACTTTCAGCGCATCCGCCACGCCTTTGCCGATGATAATTTGCTGTTCGCCCGCTTTAAAATTGCGCCAGGCATCCCCCTGAACAAACGAGGGCAATGCGCTCAGACGCTGTTCCTGTTGCGGGTTAACGCCCTTCACCTGGATTGCGCGCAGATTCGCGCCGCTCTCCACCAGCCCGGTGAAATTGATATACGGCGCAGCGGCGGCAATGCCCGGCACTTTCTGCACGTTATCCAGGGCTTCCTGCCAGTTAGTCCACGGCTGATCTACCGCCTCAATTTCACCATGCGGCACCACCGCCAGAATACGGTTGTTCAGTTCGCGTTCAAAGCCGTTCATCGCGCTTAAGCCGACGATCAATACCGCCACGCCGAGGGCAATGCCAATGGTAGAAATGACTGAGATCAGCGACACCATGCCGCCGCGTCGCCGTCCGCGGCTAAAACGCAGGCCAATCAATAACGATAAAGGCATCGCCATTACTCCGCCCCCATCAGGCTCAGTTCCGCCGTCAGACGTCCATCACGCATTTCCAGTTGGCGGCTCATACGTTTCGCCAGTTGCAGGTCGTGAGTGACCACCAGGAAGGCGGTGCCCTGCAAGCGATTCAACTCCCCAAGCAACTGGAAGATGCTGTCGGCGTTACGCGCATCAAGGTTACCGGTAGGTTCATCCGCCAGTACCAGACGAGGGTTATTGACCAGCGCACGGGCAATCGCCACTCGCTGGCGTTCGCCACCAGAAAGTTCAGATGGGCGGTGATTCGCACGATGCTCCAGCCCCACCGCTTTTAACATTTCCAACGCTCGACTGTTGATTTCAGCGGGCTTTTTCTTGCCAATCAGCAGCGGCATAGCCACGTTTTCCAGGGCAGTAAAATCCGGCAGCAGGTGGTGAAACTGATAAATAAAGCCCAGCTTCTGGTTGCGCAGTTCTGCTTTCGCCGCCGAAGACAGTTTGCTCATCGGCTGACCGTTAAAGATCACATCGCCGGAGGTTGGCGTATCCAGCCCGCCCAGCAGGTGCAGCAAGGTGCTTTTACCGGAACCAGAGCTACCGACGATCGCCATCATTTCACCTTCGCCGACGCTGAAACTGACATTGTGCAGTACATCGGTTTGCACACTGCCTTCCTGATAGCGTTTGCACAGGTTGTCGCATTGCAACAGGATCTTATTCATAACGTAAAGCCTCAGCGGGTTGTGTGGCGGCAGCGCGCCATGAAGGGTAAAGCGTAGACAGCAGCGCGATAGCCATCGCCACCAGCGCAATAACAATGACCTGTAAAGGTTCGATAGCGACCGGCAGCGCCGCGCCATCAAGCAGGACGCCGATTATCGGCATCAGATTATTTAACTGGCTGGCAAGCAGTGCGCCAAGCGCCGCTCCAAGGATCGCACCGATAATACCGGCGCTGGCCCCTTGCACCATAAAGACCATCATGATTTGTCGCGGAGTTAAGCCTTGCGTTTGCAGGATCGCTACTTCGCCCTGCTTCTCCATCACCATCAGCCCTAGCGAGGTAATAATGTTAAACGCCGCTACGGCGACAATCAGGCTCAGCAGCAAGCCCATCATATTTTTTTCCATGCGTACGGCCTGGAACAGCTCGCCTTTACGGTCACGCCAGTCCTGCCATTTGCTGCCTTCAGGCAGTTTTTGTTGACTTAATGAGTCGACTTTCAGCGGCTCATCCAGCCACAATCGCCAGCCGGTAATATTGCCTGCCGGATAACGCATCAGACGCGAGGCATCCTCAATATTCACCAGCATTTCATAGCCATCGACTTCACTGTTGGCAGCGAAAGTGCCAATCACATTGAACAGACGCTGGCTTGGAATACGCCCCATCGGCGTGAACTGGCTGGCAGATGGCACCATCACGCGGATTTGATCACCGCGATTGACGCCCAACTGTGAGGCAAGCTGTTCACCGAGGATGACATTATATTTCCCCGGCTCGAGGTCAGTTTGTTTCACATTGACCAGATACGGCGTTAGTGGATCTTTTTGCGCCGGGTCGATACCCAGCATCACCCCGACCGCCACGCTGCGCGCGCTTTGCAGTACCACATCACCGGTAGTAATAGGTGCGACGCGATTAACGCCGTCCAGTTTGACTGCCGTTTCCGGGAGTTGCTGCGGGTTAAGAGAGCCATGCTCAGAAGAGAGAATTGCCTGTGGCATCAGGCCAAGGATGTTGTTTTGCAGCTCGCGCTCAAAGCCGTTCATCACTGACAATACTGTGACCAGCGCCATCACCCCGAGGGTAATGCCGATGGTAGAAAGCCAGGAGACGAAACGACCGAAGCGATCCGCTGCACGCCCACGCATGTAACGCAGGCCAATAAATAGAGCGACAGGTTGGTACATGAAATCCGTCTGGTTGCTGTAGCAAAGACACGAGTATATAAGCGAAAGCGGGATGGGTAAACGTCTGAACTGTAAGTGATCGTCAGGGCTAATCTGAAAAGTAGCAGCAAATCAATCGACTAAAGGGCCTCATTTTCTCATTGGCCTTGTGGCCTGATCTTTATCTGAAAAATAACCAAATACAGACAGATACGCATTACACCACGCGACTGGCCCCTCAGGATCAACAGCATGTTAAATAAAAAGAGCGTGTTGTCCTGATGAAACAAAAAGAGCTATGGATTAACCAGATCAAAGGGTTATGTATTTGTCTGGTGGTGATTTATCACTCGGTTATTACCTTTTATCCGCATCTGACCACTTTCCAGCATCAGTTATCGGAAGTCCTGAGCAAATGCTGGATCTATTTCAATCTTTACCTTGCACCCTTTCGTATGCCGGTTTTTTTCTTTATATCCGGCTATTTGATTCGCCGCTATATCGACAGCGTACCGTGGGGAAATTGTCTCGATAAACGGATCTGGAACATCTTCTGGGTGCTGGCGCTTTGGGGCGTGGTGCAGTGGCTGGCGTTAAGTGCGCTGAACCAGTGGCTGGCACCTGAGCGCGATTTAAGCAATGCCTCCAATGCCGCTTATGCCGATTCCACCGGTGAGTTCCTGCACGGGATGATCACCGCCAGCACCAGCTTGTGGTATCTGTATGCGTTAATTGTCTATTTCGTGGTATGTAAAATTTTTAGCCGTCTGGCGCTGCCACTATTCGCCTTGTTTGTACTGCTGAGTGTGGCGGTTAATTTCGTTCCCACGCCGTGGTGGGGAATGAACAGTGTGATCCGCAATTTGCCTTATTACAGCCTTGGCGCATGGTTTGGCGCAACATTAATGACCTGTGTTAAAGAGGTGCCGTTGCGCCGCCATCTGCTGATGGCTTCTTTGCTGACCGTTCTGGCGGTCGGTGCCTGGTTGTTTACTATCTCGCTGCTGTTGTCGCTGGTATCGATTGTGGTGATCATGAAGCTGTTTTATCAATACGAGCAACGTTTCGGTATGCGCTCCACCAGCCTACTGAATGTGATTGGTTCCAACACCATTGCTATCTACACCACCCATCGCATTCTGGTTGAAATATTCAGCTTAACTCTGCTTGCGCAAATGAACGCAGCACGCTGGTCGCCGCAAGTCGAACTGACACTCCTGCTGGTTTATCCCTTTGTCAGTTTGTTCATCTGTACTGTTGCGGGCTTGCTGGTAAGAAAACTTTCGCAGCGCGCATTCAGCGATCTGTTGTTCTCCCCGCCTTCTCTGCCCGCTGCCGTCAGTTACTCCCGCTAAGCCATCGCCCCAGCCGGGGCGATTCAATTTGCTAAACCATGTCGATTACGGATAATGAACAGCATTGCTTATCAGAGATATGCCCCCATATGTTGAGGCATATCCTAACGAGAATCTGACAACCGTTATGCCTGAACAATATCGTTATACGCTGCCCGTCAAAGCGGGTGAGCAGCGTCTGCTGGGCGAGTTAACCGGCGCTGCCTGCGCGACGCTGGTAGCGGAAATTGCCGAACGCCACGCCGGTCCGGTGGTACTTATTGCACCAGATATGCAAAATGCCCTGCGTTTGCATGATGAAATCAGCCAGTTCACCGATCAGATGGTAATGAATCTGGCGGACTGGGAAACCCTCCCTTACGACAGTTTTTCGCCTCATCAGGACATTATCTCCTCGCGCCTTTCCACCCTTTACCAGCTACCGACGATGCAACGTGGTGTACTGATTGTTCCGGTGAATACGCTTATGCAGCGCGTTTGCCCGCACAGTTTTCTCCACGGCCATGCGCTGGTGATGAAAAAAGGTCAGCGCCTGTCACGAGATGCATTACGAACCCAACTGGACAGCGCCGGTTATCGCCATGTTGACCAGGTGATGGAGCACGGCGAATACGCCACGCGCGGCGCGTTGCTGGATCTCTTCCCGATGGGGAGTGAGCTGCCTTATCGTCTTGATTTCTTTGATGATGAAATTGACAGTCTGCGGGTGTTTGACGTCGATAGCCAGCGCACGCTGGAGGAAGTAGAAGAGATCAATCTGCTTCCCGCGCACGAATTTCCGACCGATAAAGCGGCAATTGAACTGTTCCGCAGCCAGTGGCGTGATACCTTCGAAGTGAAGCGCGATCCAGAACATATTTACCAGCAAGTGAGTAAAGGCACATTACCTGCCGGGATCGAGTACTGGCAGCCGCTATTCTTCAGCGAACCGCTGCCGCCACTGTTCAGTTATTTCCCTGCTAATACGCTGTTGGTGAATACTGGCGATCTGGAAAACAGTGCCGAACGTTTCCAGGCTGACACGCTGGCGCGTTTTGAAAATCGCGGCGTCGATCCGATGCGTCCACTGTTGCCACCACAATCGCTCTGGCTGCGGGTAGACGAGCTCTTTTCAGAGCTGAAAAACTGGCCGCGTGTGCAGCTAAAAACTGAACATTTACCGACAAAAGCAGCGAATGCCAATTTAGGTTTCCAGAAACTGCCAGACCTGGCCGTTCAGGCACAACAAAAAGCGCCGCTGGATGCGCTGCGTAAGTTCCTCGAGACTTTCGACGGTCCGGTGGTGTTCTCGGTAGAAAGTGAAGGTCGCCGTGAAGCGCTGGGGGAACTGCTCGCACGAATTAAAATTGCTCCGCAACGCATTATGCGTCTTGATGAAGCCAGCGACCGTGGGCGTTATCTGATGATTGGCGCTGCCGAACATGGTTTTGTCGATAAGGTGCGTAACCTGGCGCTGATTTGCGAAAGCGATCTGCTCGGTGAACGTGTTGCCCGCCGTCGTCAGGATTCTCGCCGCACCATCAACCCCGATACACTGATCCGCAACCTCGCGGAGCTGCATATTGGCCAGCCGGTGGTCCATCTGGAGCACGGCGTCGGTCGCTATGCCGGAATGACCACGCTGGAAGCGGGCGGCATTACTGGCGAGTACCTGATGCTCACCTATGCCAACGACGCCAAACTGTATGTTCCGGTGTCGTCACTGCATCTGATTAGCCGTTACGCAGGTGGCGCGGAAGAAAACGCCCCGCTGCATAAACTTGGCGGCGATGCGTGGTCACGCGCGCGGCAGAAAGCGGCGGAAAAAGTGCGTGATGTGGCGGCGGAATTGCTGGATATCTACGCACAACGCGCCGCCAAAGAGGGCTTCGCGTTTAAACACGATCGTGAGCAGTATCAGTTGTTCTGCGACAGCTTCCCGTTTGAAACCACGCCGGATCAGGCGCAGGCCATTAATGCGGTACTTAGCGACATGTGTCAGCCGCTGGCAATGGATCGTCTGGTGTGCGGCGATGTTGGCTTTGGGAAAACTGAAGTCGCGATGCGCGCCGCTTTCCTGGCAGTAGATAACCACAAGCAGGTGGCGGTGCTGGTGCCTACCACCCTTCTCGCGCAGCAGCATTACGACAACTTCCGCGACCGTTTCGCCAACTGGCCAGTACGCATCGAAATGATCTCCCGTTTCCGTAGCGCCAAAGAGCAGACGCAAATCCTTGCGGAAGTGGCGGAAGGGAAAATCGATATTCTGATCGGTACGCACAAACTGCTGCAAAGTGACGTCAAGTTTAAAGATTTAGGCTTGCTGATTGTCGATGAAGAACACCGCTTCGGGGTGCGTCATAAAGAGCGCATTAAAGCGATGCGCGCGAACGTGGATATTCTGACGCTTACCGCAACGCCGATCCCACGTACGCTGAATATGGCGATGAGCGGAATGCGCGATCTGTCGATTATTGCCACGCCGCCAGCCCGTCGTCTGGCAGTTAAAACCTTTGTTCGTGAGTACGATAGTCTGGTGGTCCGGGAGGCGATCCTGCGCGAAATTCTGCGCGGGGGGCAGGTTTATTATCTTTACAATGATGTGGAAAACATCCAGAAAGCCGCCGAACGGCTGGCGGAACTGGTGCCAGAAGCGCGGATTGCCATCGGTCACGGGCAGATGCGTGAGCGCGAACTGGAACGGGTGATGAATGATTTCCATCATCAACGTTTCAACGTGCTGGTTTGTACCACCATTATCGAAACCGGGATCGACATCCCGACAGCCAACACCATTATCATTGAACGCGCGGATCACTTCGGTCTGGCGCAGCTGCACCAGTTGCGCGGTCGCGTCGGACGTTCGCATCATCAGGCATATGCATGGCTGCTGACGCCGCATCCAAAAGCGATGACTACCGATGCGCAAAAACGTCTTGAAGCGATTGCCTCGCTGGAAGATCTCGGGGCAGGTTTTGCGCTGGCAACGCACGATCTGGAGATTCGCGGCGCGGGTGAACTGCTTGGCGAAGAACAAAGTGGCTCAATGGAAACTATCGGTTTCTCGCTGTATATGGAGTTGCTGGAAAACGCCGTCGATGCGCTGAAAGCCGGACGCGAGCCGTCGCTGGAAGATCTCACCAGTCAGCAAACTGAAGTCGAGCTGCGGATGCCGTCGCTGTTGCCGGATGATTTCATTCCTGACGTGAATACGCGTTTGTCGTTCTATAAACGTATTGCCAGCGCCAAAACGGAAAACGAACTGGAAGAGATCAAAGTTGAGCTTATCGATCGCTTCGGCCTGCTGCCGGATCCGGCGCGTACCCTGCTGGATATTGCCCGTCTGCGCCAGCAAGCGCAGAAACTGGGGATCAGGAAGCTGGAAGGTAATGAGAAAGGCGGCGTGATCGAATTTGCCGAGAAGAATCACGTTAATCCGGCATGGCTGATTGGTTTGCTGCAAAAACAGCCGCAGCATTACCGCCTTGATGGTCCGACGCGCCTGAAGTTTATTCAGGATTTGAGTGAGCGGAAAACGCGTATCGAATGGGTACGCCAGTTTATGCGTGAACTGGAAGAGAACGCCATCGCTTGATGGTTAGATTGGGGGCGTTTCTGCGCCCCCATCTGCAACATTTACAAATTCTTTGCACTTCCCTGCACTATCCGACACTGTCACCATCCATAATTCAGGCTTATCTGTTTATTACAATAACCTTATATTTATTATGGATTTTTGGTGATGATCAAAACGCGTTTTTCTCGCTGGCTAACGTTTTTTACGTTCGCCGCTGCCGTGGCGCTGGCGCTACCGGCAAAAGCCAACACCTGGCCGCTGCCGCCAGCAGGCAGTCGTCTGGTTGGCGAAAACAAATTTCATGTGGTGGAAAATGACGGTGGTTCTCTGGAAGCCATCGCCAAAAAATATAACGTCGGCTTTCTCGCTCTGTTACAGGCTAACCCCGGCGTTGATCCTTACGTACCGCGCGCGGGCAGCGTGTTAACGATCCCGTTGCAAACCCTACTTCCAGATGCGCCGCGCGAAGGCATTGTGATCAATATTGCGGAGCTGCGTCTCTATTACTACCCGCCGGGTAAAAATTCGGTAACCGTGTATCCAATAGGTATTGGTCAGTTGGGTGGTGACACGCTGACACCGACAATGGTGACCACCGTTTCAGACAAACGAGCAAACCCAACCTGGACGCCAACGGCAAACATCCGCGCCCGTTATAAAGCACAGGGAATTGAGTTGCCTGCGGTAGTGCCGGCTGGACCGGATAATCCAATGGGCCATCATGCGATTCGTCTGGCGGCCTATGGCGGCGTTTATTTGCTTCATGGTACGAACGCCGATTTCGGCATTGGCATGCGGGTAAGTTCTGGCTGTATTCGTCTGCGTGATGACGATATCAAAACACTCTTTAGCCAGGTCACCCCAGGCACCAAAGTGAATATCATCAACACTCCGATAAAAGTCTCTGCCGAACCAAACGGTGCGCGTCTGGTTGAAGTACATCAGCCGCTGTCAGAGAAGATTGATGACGATCCGCAGCTGCTGCCAATTACGCTGAATAGCGCAATGCAATCATTTAAAGATGCAGCACAAACTGACGCTGAAGTGATGCAACATGTGATGGATGTCCGTTCCGGGATGCCGGTGGATGTCCGCCGTCATCAAGTGAGCCCACAAACTCTGTAAATCCTGGATAAAAAAAATCCCCGCGACACGGCATGTCGCGGGGAAAAAATCAGCAGTAGCAGGCATTAATGAGGGTTAATGCTTATTTATAAATTACTGCTGTTCCATGGAGGGTATTTGGACCGGTTACAGAAGTAATACGGAATGATTTTGCGCCCATCTCATCCGCTTTTTGCGCCAGCTGCTCTTCCAGCGATCCCAGATTTGTCCCCGCGTTAGCACTGATAGTACCGACTTTTTGTTGGCCTTCTGGCGTTGACTGAACTTCGACAGCAGCAAAGCTGGCAAATGACATGGAGCTTAAAATCGCCGCAGCGATGAGGGTTTTTACGTTTTTCATAATAGTGGCCTTATGCAGATGAATGACGTCGCAAGCAATTACTTAACGATCGATAACTAAATGATAGATGTGATCTGGATCACATACAAGATATTTTTTATAACAATCATTAATTAATTTAAAAATCTTTAAATTTCAGTTAAATAGAAAGCAATTATTTTTATGGGATCTGGACTGGTGAACGGAGGTGATTATTTTTATAATAACCTTTCATTCACAGTCACCAGGTACAACGGCATCATGGCAACTGACTCAACACAATGTGTAAAAAAAAGCCGTGGCCGCCCAAAAGTGTTCGACAGGGATGCAGCGCTTGATAAGGCCATGAAATTGTTCTGGCAACACGGTTATGAAGCGACTTCTCTTGCGGACCTCGTCGAAGCGACCGGAGCCAAAGCGCCCACGCTATACGCGGAATTTACCAACAAAGAGGGGTTATTTCGCGCCGTTCTCGACCGCTATATCGATCGTTTTGCCGCTAAGCATGAAGCACAGCTGTTTTGTGAAGAGAAAAGCGTGGAGTCTGCGCTGGCTGACTATTTTGCTGCCATCGCCAACTGCTTTACCAGCAAAGACACCCCGGCAGGCTGCTTCATGATCAACAACTGCACCACCCTCTCCCCAGATTCCGGAGATATCGGCAATACGCTGAAATCACGCCATGCGATGCAAGAGCGCACTTTGCAGCAGTTTTTATGTCAACGACAAGCGCGCGGTGAAATCCCGACCCACTGTGACGTGACGCATCTGGCTGAATTCCTTAATTGTATTATTCAGGGGATGTCGATCAGCGCACGCGAAGGTGCATCGCTGGAAAAACTGATGCAGATTGTCCGAACGACTTTGCGTTTATGGCCCGAACTGGTGAAATAAGGCGCAAAAAAAGCCCCTCAGCCTGAGCGAATGAGGGGCTAAATTGCAGAGTACAGCCTTGTTATACTTTGTTATTCAAAATCAGTTGCCCGTTGCTATCTAGCGGGATCTGCGTACCCGGATCGCGGTCCATGCGGATTTTGCCCTGCTGATCGCCAATCTTATAGGTCACATCATAACCGAGCATTTTTTCTGACTTGTCATACACCGTTTTACAACGCTGTTGCGTAGTCGTGTAAGTATCGCTTTCCTGGAGAGAGCCCTGGATCTGGTTACCGGCATAGCCACCTCCCAGCGCCCCCACAACAGTGGCGACATCTTTACCGCGACCACCGCCAAACTGATGCCCTATCACGCCGCCAGCAACAGCGCCGAGCACCGACCCGGTAATGCGATTTTCATCCTGCACCGGTCGACGATGGGTCACTGTGACGTTGCGACACTCCTGACGCGGTGTTTTAACCGTTTCCTTGATTGGGGTTGCAGAAACAACCTGAGCGTATTGCGGGCCCCGTTCAAACACGTTCAGACTGGCCACTGCCGCTACGCCCAGCGCAGCTGCGACACCAATCCCGATACCCGCCAACATTGATTTATTCACGGGAACACCTCCTTCTTTGCAGTTATGCCAATCATGCAATCGAAGGAGAAAAGCAGCTATCAGACAGAAGATGAAAAGCGCGGGAATGGCTGGAAATACTTAGGGATTCGGAGGAGTCTGAAGGAATGCCTGATGCGACGCTTAATGAACTGGACCCCAAAACCTGGACAGTTTCAGTTAACCGGCTTTTTGATACTCAGTCCGGCATTCTACCGGGCTGAGTCCCCCAAGACTGAGTTTTATTCTTTTTTGATTCCAGTAAGTTATGTATTCGTTAACGGCATTTTCCAGCTCTTCTACACTTCTGTAGTCCCGGCGATAGTAAATTTCTTCTTTCAGGTGACCAAAGAAATTCTCCATTACCGCATTATCAAGACAGTTGCCCTTGCGCGACATGCTCTGCACTAACCCTTTGTCTGCCAGGGCAGACTGATAACTTTTTATCCGGTAATGCCACCCTTGATCACTGTGGAGCAGCGGTTTTTCTCCTTCTGCAAGGCTTTCCAGCCCCTTATTTAACATGCGCTTCACCAGCTCCTCTGTAGGCCTGCAGGCAGTTTCCCACGCCACGATTTCCCCGTTAAACAAATCAAGTATCGGGGACAGGTACAGTTTTTGTCCGCCAGCCCTGAATTCGGTGATATCTGTCACCCATTTCTCACAGGGA
>NZ_JBJQJO010000011.1:0-148139 GCF_046487395.1 Escherichia sp. WS1450 | reverse complement strand
GATATGCATTTTCTGCGCGAAGATAACGCAGCTCATTCTTCATCTCTTCCGGCGTCATGTTTGCCTCGTTTTCATGGGTATCATCAGAACGGGTCATGCTTTTCTCCTTCCTGCGCCTGATAAAGGCCTCATTACCAGATTTGCGGTAGCCTTTTATCCAGTTTTTAACCGTGTTGTGGCTGGGAATGTTAAACCGGGCAGCTACCCGGGGTAGAGACTCAGAATGCCCGAGAGCATAAAGAACCACGCAAAGTTTATCTTCAGGAGAATAGCTACGCTTGTGTCTGCAATCCAGTGCCCGAGGACCGTGAAGAAGAAAAAGATTAATCCAGTGTGAGAGGCTGGTGTGAGAAAGTTGAAAGAGTTTTGCCGTAGAAATGATGCCTGCATGACCAGCCAGGTAATGATTTACAGCGGCAAGTTTTACTTCAAATGAATGTTTCATAAACTGCACCTTCAGATGTCAGATTATGTCCAACATTTGGGGTGCAGTTCACCAGCGTCGCATCAGGCATTGAGAGCAAAATGCCAGATACGGCGTGAACGCCTTATCTGGCCTACGAACCGACGATAACTTAACGATCCCAGTAAGACTCTTCCAGGCTGTCTTCACGCTCCGGCAAGCCGCGCGTTAAACGAGGTGAATGCTGGTTCAGTACCTGATAGCTCACACGGTTAGCATATTTACACACCTGCGCTAACGATGAATAAGTTAACCAGGTGAATTTATGTTTGCTGGAGTTTGGTACGTTGCTACGGTGGTAGCTGTTGGCGGTAATATCATGCAGCAACGCTGCCAATGCGCCATCCCCTGCTCCGTTAGTGTTCATGATTTTTTCCGGCCCGCCCATGTACGGCGCAATGTGCGAATAGACACGCAGCGGATTCTGGCAATCCTTGTGGCGCATGGCGCGGCTAAACTCATACTGGTTAAATTCCGCTATAGCGCCCGGCAGCAGTGGATGCTGGGTTTTACGTTTCGCTTCGTCTTCAGTAAAGCCCGCCATATACAAGCCGATTGGCCCGGCGGTGCACAGCACCAGATCAACCCAGTCCAGCGCCTTGTCAGATGCCAACAACGGATCGCTTTCTCCGGTCAACGCTTCGGCCTCATCTTCGTTCATCGCAAGGATAGAGACGTGATCTTTGAGGAATTGCTGCCACCACTGCGGATTCTCGGCAATGACAAACTTGGTGCCCAGCGTCAGCACCACCGGTACGTTATATTTCTTCGCGTACTCAATGGCTTTCATGGTTGCTTCCGGCATGGGTTCACCCGGCTTGCAACGCACCAGATAAGAGGTGAGAACCAGTGCCGAGGCTCCGGCAATCACATCTTCCGGAATACTTTCAGCCCGCAGCTGGTTCATGTGGCCAGGGCTGATAGCAAAGGTACGTTCCCCGGACTCGCCAATCAGCGTAAAGCAACGACCAATCGGGCCATCCACGCCTTGTAGATAGTTAAGATCGGTACGGCTGGAGGTATTACACAGGTAACGATAGGCATAGCTGCCAATTTCAATATTGCTGCACATGACGCCCAGCAGCACCGAACGGTCGTCCGCGAGCACCGAGTAGTTGTGCATGGTGTTACCAATAGTGCCACCCGCAAATTGATGGGTAATCAGGTTTTTCTGTTTTAGTTCCTGATAAAGCGCTTCGGCTACGTCATCCTCAATCACCAGTGAATGCCCGGCGCTTAATCCATAACGCTCAATGAATTCGTCATCCACTTTCGCTTCAATATCGACCAGCGTTTGATCGATACCCACTACCCAGGCGGCGCTGGTTTCGTTTTCTGGCTGGAACTGCTGAAGCAGCGGATCGCGTGCATTTACAGGGAAGTAATGTTTGGATTTACGTTTACCGGGAAATTTCATGGTTGTTTTTACGGGTGGTTAACTGAGCGGCGAATGTTAACACAATCTGACGGGAGCGCGCGAGACGCAGCCAGTTTCAATATCAGCAGGCGGGATCGCATTTTCATGGCAGTGGTTCCTTACAATGACGTAATTTGAAAGGAGTTTTTGCATGAAGCCGGAAAACAAATTACCCGTTCTGGACCTTATTTCTGCTGAAATGAAGACCGTTGTGAATACTCTTCAGCCGGATTTACCGCCCTGGCCCGCAACGGGAACGATTGCTGAGCAACGACAGTATTACACGCTTGAGCGCCGATTCTGGAATGCGGGCGCTCCAGAAATGGCAACCAGAGCTTACATGGTTCCAACAAAATATGGGCAGGTGGAAACACGTCTCTTTTGTCCGCAGCCAGATAGTCCGGCGACGCTATTTTATTTGCATGGCGGCGGTTTTATTCTCGGCAATCTCGATACCCACGATCGCATCATGCGCCTTTTGGCAAGCTACAGCCAATGTACGGTGATTGGCATTGATTACACCCTTTCACCTGAAGCGCGTTTTCCGCAAGCGATAGAGGAAATTGTGGCTGCCTGTTGTTATTTCCACCAGCAGGCGGAAGATTATCAAATCAATATGTCCCGCATTGGCTTTGCCGGTGATTCCGCAGGTGCCATGCTGGCGCTCGCCAGTGCGTTGTGGTTGCGTGATAAACAGATCGCTTGCGGTAAAGTTGCGGGCGTTTTGCTGTGGTATGGGCTTTACGGATTACGGGATTCCGTGACTCGTCGTCTGTTGGGCGGTGTCTGGGATGGCTTAACGCAACAGGATTTACAGATGTATGAAGAGGCGTATTTAAGCAACGACGCGGACCGCGAGTCGCCGTATTACTGCCTGTTTAATAATGATCTCACTCGCGAAGTTCCGCCCTGTTTTATTGCCGGGGCGGAGTTCGATCCGCTGCTGGATGACAGCCGTCTGCTTTACCAGACGTTAGCGGCGCATCAGCAGCCCTGTGAGTTCAAACTCTACCCAGGCACGCTGCACGCCTTTTTGCATTATTCACGGATGATGAAAACCGCCGACGAGGCTCTTCGCGACGGCGCTCAGTTCTTTATCGCTCAGCTTTAGCGATACGCGGCAACAAGATTAGCCATCATCTCGATATGTTCCGGCGTGGCATTAAGCGCCGGAATATATTCATATTTTTTCCCGCCCGCACCGAGGAAGACCTCACGGTTTTGCTCGGCAATCTCTTCCAGCGTCTCCAGACAATCCGCAGCAAAGCCCGGGCACATCACCTGAATATGACCTACGCCTTTTTCTCCGAGCATTTTCAGCGTTTCGTCGGTATAAGGCATCAGCCAGGGTTCCCGCCCAAAGCGCGACTGAAAGGTCATCATCACTTTTTCCGGTGCCATCCCCAGTGCGGAAGCCAGTTCGCGAGTCGTTGTGCGGCAACGTTGCGGATAATCATCGCCTTCATCTGCATAACGCTGGGGAATGCCATGATAAGAGAGCAGCAGCAGATCCGGTTCGCCATGTTTAGCGAAAGAAGCACGTACGCTGTTCGCCAATGCATTAATGTAATCGTGGTTATCGGCGTAATCACGAATAAACGATATCCCCGGAATGCTACGTTTGCGCGCCAGAATGCGTGCCAGTTCATCCCATACCGCACCGACCGTTGAACAGGAGTATTGCGGATAAAGCGGCAGCACCACAATATGATCTACATGCTCTGCCAGGAGTTCATCTACGGCGCTTTCCAGTGATGGCGAGCCGTAGCTCATTCCCAGCGCTACGGGCGTCTCCGGTAAACGTTGTGCCAGCGCCTGCTGTTGCTGGCGGCTGTAAACCATCAGCGGCGAGCCACCTTCCATCCAGACAGAAGCATACAGCTTCGCCACACGCGGCGAGCGCAGTGGCAAAATCACGCCGCGTAGCAATGGCCACCATAACAACCGTGAGGTATCAACCACACGTCTGTCGCTTAAAAATTGTTTCAGATAGCGTTTTACCGCTTCAGGTGTGGGGGCATCGGGCGTACCCAGGTTTGCCAGCAGGATACCGGTTTTAGTCTGACGCATTACCGCCTCTTATCGATTCAACTTGTTGATAATTGTAGCGGAAAAGTGAAGAAGAAGAACTAATTGCTGTGAGAGGTATTGCCTGAGGAGGATGAGCAGACCTGCCCGAAAGCAGATCTGCTGCGGCTTGATTAGCCGAGGATTTTTTCCAGATCAGCGCGAACTTCAGCAACTGGCTTGGTGCCGTCAACTTTCGCGTATTTGGTGTTACCCGCTTCCGCTTCTTTGGAGTAGTAGCCGATCAGCGGTGCAGTCATCTGATGGTATTCAACCAGACGTTTACGCACGGTTTCTTCCTGATCGTCTTTACGGGTAGTCAGTTCTTCACCGGTAACGTCGTCTTTGCCTTCTACTTTAGGCGGATTGAATTTAACGTGATAAACACGACCAGACGGCGCATGAACGCGGCGACCGACGATACGATCAACGATCAGTTCGTCCGGTACGTCGAATTCCAGAACGTAATCAACATTGATGCCCGCTTCTTTCATCGCGTCTGCCTGCGGAATGGTACGCGGGAAGCCGTCCAACAGGAAACCATTACGGCAGTCTTCCTGAGCAATGCGCTCTTTAACCAGCGCGATCACCAGTTCGTCGGTGACCAGTTTGCCAGCATCCATAATGTCTTTTGCTTGTTTACCCAGCTCGGAGCCAGATTTGACCGCAGCACGCAGCATATCGCCAGTGGAGATTTGCGGAATACCATATTTCTCCATGATGAACTGAGCCTGAGTCCCTTTCCCCGCGCCCGGAGCGCCAAGCAGAATGATACGCATTGCGAAAATCCCCTTAAAATGTGTCGAATTTTTTGAAAAAGCGATAAACGATACCACCAACAAGCGATTGCCTCAAGAAAGGCACCTGGGGCTGAAACGGTTAATGGCGAGATAATTTGCGGAAAGTACAGATGATGAAAAGAAAAATGCCGGATGACACGAAGGTCATCCGGCATGACATCAGGAAACCAGCAGCTGGTTCATACGGCGAATAAACAGGTTCGGATCTTCCAGCGCGCCGCGTTCTGCCAGCAGCGCCTGATCCAGCAGCAGTTCTACCCACTCGCTGAACTTCGCTTCATCTTCAGTATCTGCCGTACGTTTCACCAGTACGTGATCCGGGTTCAGTTCGAAGATGTATTTCACTTCTGGCACTTTCTGGCCCGCCGCAGCGAACAGTTTCGCCATCTGAGTGCTCATTTCGTCCGCGTCGGTCGAAACGATCGCTGGCGTATCGGTCAGACGGTGAGTCAGACGGACATCTTTCACGCGCTCGCCGAGCAGGGCTTTCACACGGTCGATGAACGGAGTCAGTGCTTTCTCCGCTTCTTTCGCGCTCTCATCAACTTCGTCAGCCAGTTTTTCCAGCGACTCGTCAACTTTAGACACCGACTGGAACGGTTTACCGTCGAACTCAGTCAGATAGTTCATCATCCACTCATCGATGCGGTCGGAAAGCAGCAGAACTTCGATGCCTTTCTTACGCAGCAGTTCCAGGTGCGGGCTGCTCTTCGCTGCCGCATAGCTGTCTGCGGTGATGTAGTAGATTTTCTCCTGCCCTTCTTTCATGCGGGAAACGTAGTCTTCCAGAGACACGGTCTGCGCAGAAGAATCGGTATGGGTAGAAGCAAAACGCAGCAGTTTGGCGATCGCTTCCTGGTTAGCGAAATCTTCCGCCGGACCTTCTTTCAGTACCAGGCCAAACTGTTGCCAGAAGGTCTGGTATTTTTCCGCGTCGTCTTTCGCCAGTTTTTCCAGCATTTGCAGCACACGCTTGGTCAGCGCATTGCGCAGGTTACGCGTTACCGTGCTGTCCTGGAGGATTTCACGGGAAACGTTCAGCGGCAGATCGCTGGAGTCAATCAGACCACGCACGAAGCGCAGATAGTTCGGCATGAACTGTTCTGCGTCGTCCATGATGAACACACGCTGGACGTACAGTTTCAGGCCATGTTTATGATCGCGGTTCCACATATCCCACGGTGCCTGAGACGGAATGTACAGCAGGCTGGTGTACTCCTGCTTACCTTCAACGCGGTTGTGGCTCCAGGTCAGCGGATCGTTAAAGTCGTGGGCGATGTGTTTGTAGAACTCTTTGTACTCTTCATCGGTGATTTCCGACTTGTTACGAGTCCACAGCGCCTGCGCTTTGTTGATTTTTTCCCAGGAGATAACGGTTTCGCCGTCTTTCTCTTCGCGTTTTTCGATCTCTACCGGCAGCGCGATATGGTCGGAGTATTTGCTGATGATGGAACGCACGCGCCAGTCATCGAGGAACTCGTCTTCGCCTTCACGCAGATGCAGGGTGATTTCAGTACCACGATCTTCTTTGGTGATATCGGCAACGGTGTATTCACCTTCGCCAGCCGATTCCCAGAAGACGCCATTTTCTGGTTTTTCGCCTGCCGCGCGAGTACGCACGGTCACTTTGTCGGCCACGATAAACGCAGAGTAGAAACCAACACCAAACTGACCGATCAGCTGGCTGTCTTTCGCCTGGTCAGAACCCAGGGATTCGAGGAATGATTTGGTGCCGGATTTAGCGATAGTCCCCAGATGGTCAATCACTTCGTCGCGGGTCATCCCCACGCCGTTATCGGAGATGGTCAGCGTGCGCTTGTCTTTATCGAAAGAGACACGAACGCGCAGTTCGCCATCACCTTCGTACAGGTCCGGGTTAGAGAGCGCGCGGAAACGCAGCTTGTCCGCCGCATCGGAGGCGTTAGAGATAAGCTCACGCAGGAAGATTTCTTTATTGGAATAGAGAGAATGGATCATCAGGTGCAGAAGCTGCTTCACTTCTGACTGAAAACCACGAGTTTCTTGTCCTTTCATGTAGGTCTACCTCAATAATGCCATTTTAAGGTTAAAAACAGGATGAGGGAGAGATGGGGACAAGGGGGAATAATTTCAAGCGAGAGCAGGTGATCCTGCTCTCGTTTGCTTAAAAACGAATCTTATGACGCCCGGCAAGGGAGTGTGACAGCGTGGTGCCATCGACCATTTCCAGTTCGCCGCCAACCGGTACGCCATGAGCGATTCGGCTGGCTTCCACGTCATATTGCGCGCAAAGCTCGGCAATGTAGTTAGCGGTAGCTTCACCTTCAACCGTGGGGTTGGTGGCGAGGATCACTTCAGTGATTTTTTCCTCTGCCAGACGCTGTTCCAGACGATCAAGCCCGATATCATCCGGACCGATGCCGTCCAGCGGTGACAGGTGTCCCATCAACACAAAATAACGGCCTGAAAACTGCCCCGTCTGCTCAATGGCGTAGATGTCCGCCGGACTCTCCACCACGCAGATTTGACCGTTTTCCTGACGACGCGGATTCGAACAGATGTTACAGACTTCCTGTTCGGTGAAAGTGCGGCAATCGGCGCAGTGGCCGATTTCCGACATCGCCCGGGTGAGCGCCTGCGCCAGACGCATCCCGCCGCTACGATCGCGCTGAAGCAGCGTGAACGCCATACGCTGCGCCGACTTCGGGCCAACGCCCGGCAGACAGCGCAGTGCTTCCATAAGCTGTGTTAACAGCGGGCTGGTTTGCATCAGAACGGCATCTTAAAGCCAGGCGGCAGCTGCATTCCGGAGGATACAGAGGCCATTTTTTCTTTCTGCGTTTCTTCGATACGACGTGCCGCGTCGTTGAATGCTGCAGCCACCAGGTCTTCCAGCATCTCTTTGTCGTCTTCCAGCAGGCTCGGGTCGATCTCTACGCGACGGCAGTTGTGTGCACCGTTGATGGTCACTTTTACCAGACCTGCGCCAGATTCGCCGGTGACTTCCAGCTGCGCGATCTCTTCCTGCATTTTCTGCATTTTTTCTTGCATCTGCTGGGCTTGCTTCATCAAGTTACCCAGACCGCCTTTACCAAACATAGGTTTCTCTCTCAATCACGTTAAGGATGACGAACGTAAGCTGTGCTTACGATCAAATGGGGCGGATACTTTCTTCATCCAGCTCCGCATCGAAGAACCGACGCAGGGTCTGAATATTATTATCCGCAATAATGGACTCGCGCGCCTGCGCAAGTTTTTCTTCGTATATCGCCTGACGCCATTCCAGCGGCGTACGCACCGCGGGATTATCATCTTCAACGATAGTCAGTTCAACCGTTGAACCTTTTAACGTGCTCAACGCTTCAGCCAGTTTTTGCTGTGCACCGCGGTTGTTCAAATGCCGCTGAGAGGAGCGCAAATGCAGACATACTGCGTTGTCGCTCTCCTCTTTCCAGGCATTTAGCGCCACCTGTTCGACCAGTTTTGGTAGCGAAAGTTGGCTCACCTGTGCCGCCCACGGGTCGCGCTCAATGGCTTCTGCCGCCAGCTTCGCCGCCAGTTCCGGCGTTTTTTCATGTTCCAGCGCTTTTTTTAGCGCCTTCGGCGTGGCGACCACTTCTTTTTGCTGCATCACTGGAGTGGTGGCCTTCCAGCGATACGCTTCTTTTTTGGCTGGCGCTTTTTCCAGCGCCGATGGCACCGGACGCGCCTGAACGCGATCGGTGACCGAAGCCAGTCTTTCCAGCGCAGCGTTATTCACCGGCCGCGCGCGGGTAGCGGCTGCCGGTTCACTCTTTTTTGCTTTGGTTGCTCCCTGCACGCGCTGCAACTGCTGGCGCGCCGCCAGCACCTGGCTGGTGGTTTCCGGGAGCGGTACAGTCGGTGCCTGCTGCGGCGCTGATTGCGGTTGCGGCGGCACCTGGGTTGGCGTCATTACTGCCGTTGGCGCGACGGGCGCAAAGGACTGGCGTGGCACTTCTGGCTCAGGCAGCGGCATACGCGGATGGAACGCCAGCGCGCGCAACAGCGTCATCTCAACGCCCATACGGCGGTCCGGCGCATACGGTAATTCTTTGCGACCAATCAACAGCGTCTGATAGTAAAGCTGAATATCCGTCGGCGGTATGGTGCGCGCCAGTTCACGCATCCGCAGCTCGATAGCGGCCATGTCGTTGCCAAGTGCAGCAGGCGAAAGTTGTACCATCGCAATACGATGCAACAGGCCGAGCATTTCCACCAGCAACGCTTCCCACTCGATACCACGGGCAGCGGCTTCATTAATCAGTGCCATTACGCGCTCGCCGTTGGCCTCGACCATCGCTTCAACCAGCGACAGCGCCTGATCGTCGTCAAGCGTACCCAGCATCGCACTGACCGCCTGAGTTGAAACCTGGCCGTCACCGCTGGCAATCGCCTGGTCGGTCAGACTTAAGGCATCTCGCAGGCTGCCTTCAGCGGCGCGTGCCAGCAATTGCAGCGCCCGCGGCTCGTGAGCGATATGTTCTTCGTTGAGGATGTGCTCAAGCTGATGGCGAATTTGCTCGACATCCAGCGCCTTGAGATGGAATTGCAGACAGCGCGACAAAATCGTCACCGGCAATTTCTGCGGATCGGTCGTCGCCAGCAGAAACTTAACGTGCTCCGGCGGCTCTTCAAGGGTTTTTAACAGTGCGTTAAAGCTGTGGCGCGACAGCATATGCACTTCGTCGATCAGATAAACTTTGAAACGACCACGCGCCGGAGCGTACTGGACGTTATCCAGCAGGTCGCGAGTGTCTTCAACTTTGGTGCGCGAGGCGGCGTCGATTTCAATCAGATCGACAAAGCGCCCCTGCTCGATTTCACGACAGTTATCGCACACGCCGCACGGCGTCGCGGTAATGCCGGTTTCGCAGTTTAGCCCCTTCGCCAGCAGTCGGGCGATAGAGGTTTTTCCGACGCCACGGGTGCCGGAAAAAAGATAAGCATGATGAATACGCCCTAACGACAAGCCGTTCGCCAGTGCGGTCAGCACATGTTCCTGGCCGACGACGTCAGCAAAGGTTTGTGGGCGCCATTTTCGGGCTAAGACCTGATAACTCATTGGCAGGCTCTGAAACGCTGGAAGGTGGATTCACGAAGGGGTAATGCTAACACAGCCCCGTCAGAACGGCGAGGCTGAATGCACATCTTGTGCTGTCCGTAGCGTGGGCAGCACAAGACTGGCGATGATTAATGGCCCGGGAACGGAACAAGGCTGTAGCTGGTAATGCCCTGTTTTTCGAGACGCTGTTCGCCGCCGAGATCGAACAGATTGATAATGAACGCAGCGTCAGCCACTTCACCACCCAGACGACGGATCAGTTTAACGGTCGCTTCGATAGTGCCGCCGGTTGCCAGCAGATCGTCCACCACCAGAACTTTGTCGCCCGGTTTGATGGCATCAACGTGGATTTCCAGCTGATCGGTGCCGTACTCCAGGTCGTAAGTTTCACTGATGGTCTCACGCGGCAGTTTGCCCGGTTTACGGACCGGTACAAAGCCAACGCCCAGACCCAGAGCTACCGGAGCGCCAAACAAGAAGCCACGCGCTTCGGTGCCGACAACTTTGGTAATGCCCGCATTTTTGTAACGCTCAACCAGCAAGTCGATGCTGAGAGCGTAAGCTTTCGGGTCTTCCAGTAAGCTGGTGACATCACGGAAAAGAATGCCGGGTTTTGGGTAGTCCTGAATGCTTTTGATGCTATTTTTGAGATACTCAAGCTGCTGTGCAGTCGCGGTCATAAGTGTATGCCTGCTTGTTACGGTGGTACTCACGGCGCGTTTTAAACGTATCAAAAGTAACAGTTGTTTAACCTTTGACCGCCTGCGCCTGTGCTCGAAAACGCCAGAATGTACTGGCTGTACGCAATAATTGCAACTGCGATTGTTGTGCTTCAGTGCTTTTCTTGCTTTTCATCAATCACCGGAATTCGCCACATATAAAAAAGCAAACAGGCGAGAATTACCAGCAACATGATGCGCACCCATGGCATCTGGACGAACCACAGAGAAATTGCAAACGTGAGCAAAATAAGCAAAATCGCCCGCGGTTTGACGCCGCGCGGCATCGCATGATGTTTCTGCCAGAAACGTAGATAGCTGCCAAACCATGAGCGGTACAGCAACCAGGCGTGAAAGCGCGGGGAAGAACGGGCAAAGCACCAGGCCGCCAGCAGGATAAACGGCGTCGTCGGTAATACCGGTAATACCACGCCCAGCGTACCCAGCACTACCGCCAGCCAGCCAATGATGATTAAAATGATTCGTTGCATATTGAGTGTTGTCAGCTTACAGAGTTGCTACTTTAGCATAACAATTATCATTTTTATTGAGGTCTTATCGTGAAAACCGCCCTGCTGCTGGAAAAACTGGAAGGACAGCTCGCCACGCTGCGTCAGCGTTGTGCCCCGGTAGCGCAATTTGCCACGCTAAGTGCCCGTTTTGACAGGCACCTTTTTCAGACTCGTGCGACAACACTGCAGGCTTGTCTCGATGAGGCGGGCGATAACCTGGCTGCGCTTCGTCATGCCGTTGAGCAACAGCAACTGCCGCAAGTCGCCTGGCTGGCAGAACATCTGGCGGCGCAACTGGAGGCTATAGCGCGTGAAGCCACAGCCTGGTCGCTACGCGAGTGGGACAGTGCGCCACCGAAAATTGCCCGCTGGCAGCGTAAACGTATTCAGCATCAGGATTTTGAGCGGCGGCTACGTGAGATGGTAGCCGAACGTCGAGCCCGCCTGGCGCGGGTGACCGATCTCGTGGAACAGCAAACGCTGCATCGTGAAGTGGAAGCCTATGAAGCGCGCCTGGCACGCTGCCGCCATGCGCTGGAAAAAATCGAAAACAGGCTAGCGCGCTTAACCCGCTAGCAATGGAGAGAGTATGTCACTGGAAAATGCCCCTGACGATGTCAAACTGGCTATCGATTTGATTGTGCTGCTGGAAGAAAATCAGATCCCAGCCCGCACCGTGCTGCGCGCGCTGGATATTGTAAAACGCGATTATGAAAAGAAATTAACGCGCGATGATGAGGCGGAAAAGTGAGAAATAAATGGGGCCGCTAAATGTCCCCTAAGATTGCGGGCAAACGCAAAACTGCCTGATGCGCTACGCTTATCAGGCCTACACCGCTCCTGCAATATATTGAATTCTTGCGGTTTCGTAGGCCGGATAAGGCGGTCACGCCGCATCCGGCATGAACAACGCGCACTTTGTCAGTAATCTCGGGGCAACTAAATGTCGCCCTCTTTGGTTATTACCCAACCGCTGGTGTCGGATCGTCGCCTTTGTAGTCGCGTTTTACTTCCGTCACCTCATCGCCCTTCTCGTTGTGCAGATGCACTTCAAGCTGGTTAAAGGCAATGTTGATATCGTTTTCACGGCACAGCTGATCGATAGTACGGTTCAGCTCATCGACAGTACGGCTACGGTCACGCAGTTCACGCACATACAGACGCAGCTCATGATCCAACGTGCTGGCACCAAACGCCGTAAAGAAGACTTCCGGCATTGGTTCGTGCATCACCCTTGGGTGCTCAGTCGCCGCCTTCAGTAACACTTTACGCACTTTTTCCAGATCGGAGCCATAGGCCACGCCGAGACGGATCACCAGACGCGTAGTAGTGTCAGTCAACGACCAGTTGATCAGACGCTCGGTAACAAACGCTTTGTTCGGGATGATCACTTCTTTGCGATCGAAATCGGTAATCGTTGTCGCACGAATACGAATCTTACTTACCGTCCCCGAGAAGCTACCAATGGTTACCGTATCGCCAATGCGTACCGGACGTTCGAACAGAATGATCAAACCGGAGACGAAGTTACCGAAGATCTCTTGTAAACCAAAACCAAGACCTACGGATAATGCTGCCGCCAGCCACTGGAGTTTATCCCACGAGACGCCCAGCGATCCGAACACCGTCATCGCACCAACGGCAATAATGATGTAGTTAAGGATGGTAGTAATGGCATACGACGCGCCCTGGCGCATGTTCAGGCGCGAGAGCACCAACACTTCCAGCAAACCAGGCAGGTTGCGAATCAACGCCCAGGCTACCATTGAGGCGATAATCGCAAACAACAGACTGCCCATGGTGACGTTTTTCACCACCGCAGCGCCAGCTTCAGTGCCGTTGTAATGCCAGAGCGTGATGCTGTCCAGATAGCTGAACACGGTGATCAAATCGGACCAAATTGCCCAGAACATGACACCGAACAGCGCAAACATCAGCAACATGGTAATACGCAGCGTCTGCTGGTTAACCTGCTCCAGTGCAATGGTGGGTTCTTCCGGCGGTTCGGCACCTTCTGCGCCCTCTTTCACCAGATTCTGCCGACGCGCCAGCGCACGACGCCAGGCGATACGCCGCGCCGCTACGCTTAAGCCGCGCAATACCGTCTGGTACAGCAGGTTCCAGATGATCACCAAATAAACGGTTTCAATCCAACGCCCGGAGAGGCGCAGCGTGGTGTAGAAATAACCCGTGGCGGTCAGCACCATCAACGCAATCGGGATAATCGACAGTACGGTAATGGTGACCAGTCGCATGGTGTGCGACTCTTTATCACGCCAGCTTTCGCGGCACATCGGCCATACCAGGAAGGCAATCAGCAGCAGGTTGAAGAAAATCATCGCCTGCCCCAGCACATCATCCATCAGATGCAGCGGGGAAAGTTCTGCCACCACAGACCAGAAATGGATAGGCAGCAATGCGAGACTGATGCGGACAATTTGCCGACGCCAGTGGCTGGTCTGCTGTTCCGGCATACCAAAGTGACGCACGGCAACGCCGTTTTTCTCCAGTACCTTCCAGCACAGGCCAAACACCAGCCAGAAAATCGCCAGTTTTTTACTGAACGACCATAGCAGTTCGCTGATGTTGAGCTGCATGGTCAACAGAATCAGGCCAACCGCGAGAATAATCAGGCACACCGGCAGCGCACGGATCAGGTCGATAAGGATCGCTTTTGGTGTGTTGAGCTGGCTGTCGTTACGCAGGGAACCCACAGCGGAAGCCAGTTTTTGTTGATACGCTTTCAGCCAGCCCAGACGCCAGTGGATCAGCCCGGCAATCAACAGCAGCGGCAAACCGGCGAGGAAAGCGATAAAAACGGCAGGCCAGGCTTTTTCCCAGTTCACCGTGATTTTCATCGACTTAAATTCATCTTTCAGGCTTTGCGGGAACGCTTTGATCCAGTCCCAGTCCATTGGACGGTTACTGTTCACCCAAAAGATTTGCTGAGTCAGGATGGATTTCAGGTTTTTCGACACACTCATTAACTGCTGCTGGTTGATTTGCAGGTTAATGGCCATCATCAGCTGGTTACCCAACTGTTTGTTAAGCTGATCCAGCAATTCGCGACGCATATCAACTACTTGCAATAACGCATCGTGAACTTCGCTGTTGACTTCGTTGGTGTGACCTTCTTCCAGTTTGTTGACGAACGCATCGCTCTGGAAGAGTGCATCACGCTGCTGGTTAACTTCAAACTGTTCGAGACGCAAATCCGCGATGCGGTTGGTCATGTTTTCCAGTTCATCCGCCGAGGGCAGCGTTTGTTGTTGCTGGTAAAGGATACGAGACAACAGCAGGCTGCCCTTCAGGACGGCAATCTGCTCTTTAATATTGCGTTCCGATTGCAGCGCCCGCTCCAGCCAGTTTTTGACTTTAATGTTTTGCTGCATCAACTGATTACCGTTTTCAGTCGCGGTAATCAGACGCTGACTTAACTGCTGGTTAATTTCCAGTTCCTGCTTCACCAGCGGATTAGCCTGAATACGCGCGGCTTCATCCGGGGAGACGGCCTCCTGCGCCGTTTTTTCGGTTAAAGTCAGGCGCTTGCTGTTTACCGCTTCTTGCAACAGCTGCAACTGGTGCTCCAGACGGGCGCTGTTCGCCGTCACGTAATCCCGTTGCTTTTGCAAGGTATCCTGTAAGACTGTGTTCCCTTCCAGGCTTTTACGCTGCTGGTCAATCTCCGCATTCAGCAACGCCTGCTGGGCCTGCATTAACACTTTCTGGCTGGGACGTAAGGCAGTCTCGCCGACATCAGTCCCATCCAGACGACTGCGAATTTGTTGCAGCTGCTGCGAAGCGTTATACATCGCATTTTGCACGCGTTCGGGCTGCGTCTGTAACGAAACCAGCTGGCTGTTATAAGACGCCAGATCGTTTTGTGCGTTTTGCAAATCGTCCAGCGCCTGGGCAACGCGAGTTTCCAGCTGGCGCAACGAAAGTGTGCTCAGAATTTTGCGCGTTTCTTCGTCATTATCGACATCGCTAAGTGCAGTTAACGCCGCGGTCGCCTGGCGCATTTTTTCCGGCGCTTCAGCGACTTTTTGCCGTAGCTGAACTGTCTCTTCTTTTACGCGATCGATTTTATCGAGGGTAGCTAATGTATCTGTCAGATCCTGCTGCACCAGTTTGTCCTGAGCAGAAAGATCTTTTTGTTTATTCAGTGAGTCAAGTTGTGCCTGCAGGTCCGCTTTTGTCGGCAGATCACCATTCGATGACGCCCGCGCAAACGCCGTGTTCTGGCATAACAAGACAAAAACAAAAGCAATAAATGCTGAAAAAACAAAATGCCGTGATCGTTTGTAATACTGGAACATAGTCATGATGAATGAAGGTTTCTGAACCTGAAGAACGACCTGAAAAAGTCAAACCGCAAGAATATCACGACGCAGTGAACCAGAATAGCAACGACGAAAATGTCCAGGAAAAATCCTGGAGTCAGATTCAGGGTTATTCGGTAATGGCAGGGTTACGAAGCGTGGGACACAGGAGATACATCTCCAGTAAGATGGCGACGTAATCGCGGGCTTCTTTTTTAAGATCAAAAGATTGCGGGGCAAAGAGCCAGTTTTCCATCAGGCCGGAAATATAGCCGCGCATAATAATTGCTGCCCGACGCGTCATTAAATCCGCAGGCAACATTTTCGCTTCAATACAATGTTTTAACGTTTGTTCTATACGGTCATAACTTTCCAGACAGAGATTACGTTGTGCCTGTTGCACAACAGCCATTTCTCCGACAAATTCGCATTTGTGGAATATAATCTCCATCAATAATCGACGCCGTTCTTCTGTCACCGTGGATTCAAGAACATGAATTAATATCTCTCTTAATACTGAGAGTGGATCGCCAGGGAATTTTGCCTGATACTCAAGCTCTAGTTCACCAATATTGGATTCTGACAGTTCCCAGATCTCACTGAACAAATCCGACTTGTCTTTAAAATGCCAGTAGATTGCACCGCGCGTAACGCCAGCTGCTTTTGCAATCTCGCCCAGCGAGGTGGATGATACCCCCTGCTGTGAGAAAAGACGTAGAGCCACATCGAGGATGTGTTGGCGCGTTTCTTGCGCTTCTTGTTTGGTTTTTCGTGCCATATGTTCGTGAATTTACAGGCGTTAGATTTACATACATTTGTGAATGTATGTACCATAGCACGACGATAATATAAACGCAGCAATGGGTTTATTAACTTTTGACCATTGACCAATTTGAAATCGGACACTCGAGGTTTACATATGAACAAAAACAGAGGGTTTACGCCTCTGGCGGTCGTTCTGATGCTCTCAGGCAGCTTAGCCCTAACAGGATGTGACGACAAACAGGCCCAACAAGGTGGCCAGCAGATGCCCGCCGTTGGCGTAGTAACAGTCAAAACTGAACCTCTGCAGATCACAACCGAGCTTCCGGGTCGCACCAGTGCCTACCGGATCGCAGAAGTTCGTCCTCAAGTTAGCGGGATTATCCTGAAGCGTAATTTCAAAGAAGGTAGCGACATCGAAGCAGGTGTCTCTCTCTATCAGATTGATCCTGCGACCTATCAGGCGGCATACGACAGCGCGAAAGGCGATCTGGCGAAAGCCCAGGCTGCAGCCAATATCGCGCAATTGACGGTGAATCGTTATCAGAAATTGCTCGGTACTCAGTACATCAGTAAGCAAGAGTACGATCAGGCTCTGGCTGATGCGCAACAGGCAAATGCTGCGGTAACTGCGGCGAAAGCTGCCGTTGAAACTGCGCGGATCAATCTGGCTTACACCAAAGTTACCTCTCCGATTAGCGGTCGCATTGGTAAGTCGAACGTGACGGAAGGCGCATTGGTACAGAACGGTCAGGCGACTGCGCTGGCAACCGTGCAGCAACTTGATCCGATCTACGTTGATGTGACCCAGTCCAGCAACGACTTCCTGCGCCTGAAACAGGAACTGGCAAATGGCACGCTGAAACAAGAGAACGGCAAAGCCAAAGTGTCGCTGATCACCAGTGACGGCATTAAGTTCCCGCAGGACGGTACGCTGGAATTCTCTGACGTTACCGTTGATCAGACCACCGGGTCTATCACCCTACGCGCTATCTTCCCGAACCCGGATCACACTCTGCTGCCGGGTATGTTCGTACGTGCACGTCTGGAAGAAGGGCTTAATCCAAACGCTATTTTAGTCCCGCAACAGGGCGTAACCCGTACGCCGCGTGGCGATGCCACCGTACTGGTGGTTGGCGCGGATGACAAAGTGGAAACCCGTCCGATCGTTGCAAGCCAGGCTATTGGCGATAAGTGGCTGGTGACAGAAGGTCTGAAAGCAGGCGATCGCGTAGTAATAAGTGGGCTGCAGAAAGTGCGTCCTGGTGTCCAGGTAAAAGCACAAGAAGTTACCGCTGATAATAACCAGCAAGCCGCAAGCGGTGCTCAGCCTGAACAGTCCAAGTCTTAACTTAAACAGGAGCCGTTAAGACATGCCTAATTTCTTTATCGATCGCCCGATTTTTGCGTGGGTGATCGCCATTATCATCATGTTGGCAGGGGGGCTGGCGATCCTCAAACTGCCGGTGGCGCAATATCCTACGATTGCACCGCCGGCAGTAACGATCTCCGCCTCCTACCCCGGCGCTGATGCGAAAACAGTGCAGGACACGGTGACACAGGTTATCGAACAGAATATGAACGGTATCGATAACCTGATGTACATGTCCTCTAACAGTGACTCCACGGGTACCGTGCAGATCACCCTGACCTTTGAGTCTGGTACTGATGCGGATATCGCGCAGGTTCAGGTGCAGAACAAACTGCAGCTGGCGATGCCGTTGCTGCCGCAAGAAGTTCAGCAGCAAGGGGTGAGCGTTGAGAAATCATCCAGCAGCTTCCTGATGGTTGTCGGCGTTATCAACACCGATGGCACCATGACGCAGGAGGATATCTCTGACTACGTAGCGGCAAATATGAAAGATGCCATCAGCCGTACGTCGGGCGTGGGTGACGTTCAGTTGTTCGGTTCACAGTACGCGATGCGTATCTGGATGAACCCGAATGAACTAAACAAATTCCAGCTAACACCGGTTGATGTCATTACCGCCATCAAAGCGCAGAACGCCCAGGTTGCAGCTGGTCAGCTCGGTGGTACGCCGCCGGTGAAAGGCCAACAGCTTAACGCCTCTATTATTGCTCAGACGCGTCTGACCTCTACTGAAGAGTTTGGCAAAATCCTGCTGAAAGTGAATCAGGATGGTTCCCGCGTGCTGCTGCGTGATGTGGCGAAAATTGAGCTGGGTGGTGAGAACTACGACATCATCGCAGAGTTTAACGGCCAACCGGCTTCCGGTCTGGGGATCAAGCTGGCGACCGGTGCAAACGCGCTGGATACCGCTGCGGCAATCCGTGCTGAACTGGCGAAGATGGAACCGTTCTTCCCGTCGGGTCTGAAAATTGTTTACCCGTACGACACCACGCCGTTCGTGAAAATCTCTATTCACGAAGTGGTTAAAACGCTGGTCGAAGCGATCATCCTCGTGTTCCTGGTTATGTATCTGTTCCTGCAGAACTTCCGCGCGACGTTGATTCCGACCATTGCCGTACCGGTGGTATTGCTGGGGACCTTTGCCGTCCTTGCCGCCTTTGGCTTCTCGATAAACACGCTAACAATGTTCGGGATGGTGCTCGCCATCGGCCTGTTGGTGGATGACGCCATCGTTGTGGTAGAAAACGTTGAGCGTGTTATGGCGGAAGAAGGTTTGCCGCCAAAAGAAGCCACCCGTAAGTCGATGGGGCAGATTCAGGGCGCTCTGGTCGGTATCGCGATGGTACTGTCGGCGGTATTCGTACCGATGGCCTTCTTTGGCGGTTCTACTGGTGCTATCTATCGTCAGTTCTCTATTACCATTGTTTCAGCAATGGCGCTGTCGGTACTGGTGGCGTTGATTCTGACCCCGGCTCTTTGTGCCACCATGCTGAAACCGATTGCCAAAGGCGATCACGGGGAAGGTAAAAAAGGCTTCTTCGGCTGGTTTAACCGCATGTTCGAGAAGAGCACGCACCACTACACCGACAGCGTAGGCGGTATTCTGCGCAGTACAGGGCGTTACCTGGTGCTGTATCTGATCATCGTGGTCGGCATGGCCTATCTGTTCGTGCGTCTGCCAAGCTCCTTCTTGCCAGATGAAGACCAGGGCGTATTTATGACCATGGTTCAGCTGCCAGCAGGTGCAACGCAGGAACGTACGCAGAAAGTGCTCAATGAGGTAACGAATTACTATCTGACCAAAGAAAAGAACAACGTTGAGTCGGTGTTCGCCGTTAACGGCTTCGGCTTTGCGGGACGTGGTCAGAATACCGGTATTGCGTTCGTTTCCTTGAAGGACTGGGCCGATCGTCCGGGTGAAGAAAACAAAGTTGAAGCGATTACCATGCGTGCAACACGCGCTTTCTCGCAAATCAAAGATGCGATGGTTTTCGCCTTTAACCTGCCCGCAATCGTGGAACTGGGTACTGCAACCGGCTTTGACTTTGAGCTGATTGACCAGGCTGGCCTTGGTCACGAAAAACTGACTCAGGCGCGTAACCAGCTGCTTGCAGAAGCAGCGAAGCACCCTGATATGTTGACCAGCGTACGTCCAAACGGTCTGGAAGATACCCCGCAGTTTAAGATTGATATCGACCAGGAAAAAGCGCAGGCGCTGGGTGTTTCTATCAACGACATTAACACCACTCTGGGCGCTGCATGGGGCGGTAGCTATGTGAACGACTTTATCGACCGCGGTCGTGTGAAGAAAGTTTACGTCATGTCAGAAGCGAAATACCGTATGCTGCCGGATGATATCGGCGACTGGTATGTTCGTGCTGCTGATGGTCAGATGGTGCCGTTCTCGGCGTTCTCCTCTTCTCGTTGGGAGTACGGTTCGCCGCGTCTGGAACGTTACAACGGCCTGCCATCCATGGAAATCTTAGGCCAGGCGGCACCGGGTAAAAGTACCGGTGAAGCAATGGAGCTGATGGAACAACTGGCGAGCAAACTGCCTACCGGTGTTGGCTATGACTGGACGGGGATGTCCTATCAGGAACGTCTCTCCGGCAACCAGGCACCTTCACTGTACGCGATTTCGTTGATTGTCGTGTTCCTGTGTCTGGCGGCGCTGTATGAAAGCTGGTCGATTCCGTTCTCCGTTATGCTGGTCGTTCCGCTGGGGGTTATCGGTGCGTTGCTGGCTGCCACCTTCCGTGGCCTGACCAATGACGTTTACTTCCAGGTAGGCCTGCTCACAACCATTGGGTTGTCGGCGAAGAACGCGATACTTATCGTCGAATTCGCCAAAGACTTGATGGATAAAGAAGGTAAAGGTCTGATTGAAGCGACGCTTGATGCGGTGCGGATGCGTTTACGTCCGATCCTGATGACCTCACTGGCGTTTATCCTCGGCGTTATGCCGCTGGTTATCAGTACTGGTGCTGGTTCCGGCGCGCAGAACGCAGTAGGTACCGGTGTAATGGGCGGGATGGTGACCGCAACGGTACTGGCAATCTTCTTCGTTCCGGTATTCTTTGTGGTGGTTCGCCGCCGCTTTAGCCGCAAGAATGAAGATATCGAGCACAGCCATACTGTCGATCATCATTGATACAACGTGTAATCACTAAGGCCGCGCAAGCGGCCTTTTTTATGCATAACCGACGAACATTAAGGAGTCATTGAACCACCAACTCAGGATCTCATACGAAAACCAGTATTAAACACGTATAAAATTCATAAAAAATACTGATTGTTAGTTAATTTATATTAAGTAGCGCTAATAGATTTAATAATCCATAATCATTTAGAGGCTATTCTTAATTATTTGCGGTAATTCTTTATTCATTCCTCGGTTATTACGTCATATTCAGAGCAATCCTGGTATTAGTGTTACCAATTTCATCTGGCGATAATCCTGAAATGTTATGAACAGTTCGAGCAAACTGCTTTTACCTGCTGCGGGTTAGTGCTAGTATGAAAAAGTAAGTCCTGTCCCGCTTCCTTCCTAATTGTAATTTTTCGTAATAATGCGATGAAAACCTGCAAAGAGTGGCTTATAGTTAAGCTAACAAACGAGAGGGCAAGTCCAGGTCAGTAAGTTTTTTCCATCCCGAAAGGTGTCCGTTAGTTCAACCACTAAGAAGGGGACGCGTTATGGATGAATACTCACCCAAAAGACATGATATCGCACAGCTTAAGTTTCTCTGTGAAACCCTGTATCATGACTGTCTTGCAAACCTTGAAGAAAGCAATCATGGCTGGGTTAACGACCCAACCTCGGCGATCAACCTCCAGTTGAATGAACTGATTGAGCATATTGCGACCTTCGCACTTAATTACAAAATTAAGTATAATGAAGACAATAAGCTCATTGAGCAGATCGACGAATATCTGGATGACACCTTTATGTTGTTCAGCAGTTATGGTATTAATATGCAGGATCTTCAGAAATGGCGGAAGTCAGGTAATCGACTATTCCGTTGTTTTGTCAATGCGACGAAAGAGAATCCTGCGAGTTTATCTTGTTAGAATTATTACAACCATGGGTAGAAGTATGTCCGAAAAACCTTTAACAAAAACCGATTATTTAATGCGTTTACGTCGTTGCCAGACAATTGACACGCTGGAGCGTGTTATCGAGAAAAATAAATACGAATTATCAGATAATGAACTGGCGGTATTTTACTCAGCCGCAGATCACCGCCTCGCCGAATTGACCATGAATAAACTGTACGACAAGATCCCTTCCTCAGTATGGAAATTTATTCGCTAATAAATAATTCGCTTTCGGAGCTATAACCGGCTGTTTATTAAGAATTTTATACTTTTTCGCCATGAAGACATACCCTATGTGATCTTTATCACACAGATGTAATGGGAACGTTCTCTTCACTGACTTTTCGTCTTACTGTGTTGCCGCATTTTCAGCAACCGGAGGTCAGTAATGAGCACAGAAAAAGAAAAGATGATTGCTGGTGAGTTGTATCGCTCGGCAGATGAGACGTTATCTCGCGATCGCCTGCGCGCTCGTCAGCTTATTCACCGATACAATCATTCCCTGGCGGAAGAGCACACATTACGCCAGCAAATTCTCGCTGATTTATTCGGTCAGGTGACAGAGGCTTATATTGAGCCAACGTTTCGCTGTGATTATGGCTATAACATTTTTCTCGGCAATAATTTTTTCGCCAACTTCGATTGCGTGATGCTTGATGTCTGCCCTATTCGCATCGGTGATAACTGTATGTTGGCACCAGGCGTTCATATCTACACGGCAACACATCCCATCGACCCTGTAGCACGTAATAGCGGTGCTGAACTGGGGAAACCCGTCACCATCGGTAATAACGTCTGGATTGGCGGACGCGCGGTCATTAACCCTGGTGTGACCATTGGTGATAACGTCGTGGTAGCCTCAGGTGCAGTTGTCACAAAAGATGTCCCGGACAACGTTGTCGTGGGCGGTAATCCAGCCAGAATCATTAAAAAATTGTAACCAGTTTTTCGCAACTGTTATGCAAAATCGTGGCAAATCTGTTACTTTCCCTCTACTATTCCCACGTTAAAATAGGGTGTTCCCTGGAAAGTTGCAGATACCACGAAGGCAAACGATGACCGAAATACAACGCCTGCTGACCGAAACAATTGAGTCTCTAAATACCCGCGAAAAACGCGACAACAAACCCCGCTTTAGTATCAGTTTTATCCGTAAACATCCGGGGCTGTTTATCGGTATGTATGTTGCTTTTTTTGCCACCCTGGCGGTGATGTTGCAGTCCGAAACGCTGTCAGGCTCTGTCTGGCTACTGGTTGTATTATTTATCCTGCTTAATGGTTTCTTCTTTTTCGATGTCTACCCACGCTACCGCTATGAAGATATCGACGTGCTGGATTTCCGCGTTTGCTATAACGGCGAATGGTACAACACGCGCTTTGTACCTGCCGCGCTGGTTGAAGCCATCTTGAACTCTCCGCGTGTCGCGGATGTTCATAAAGAACAACTGCAAAAAATGATCGTCCGTAAAGGTGAACTGTCTTTTTACGATATTTTTACCCTCGCTCGCGCCGAATCAACATCTTAAGTTAGGGTTACATACCAGGCGTAAAGCTCTGCGCCTGGTCAAATGACAACGTTCGATTCCACCCATCACTTGATGAAATACCGGCTCTACCTCCTTATCTCCTGCCAGCCTTTTTCCACAATCGGATATACTTTCTCTACACTGTGTTAATAAGGATATGCTGGTGAGAACGCGACATCTGGTCGGCCTTATTTCGGGAGTACTGATTCTTTCAGTATTGCTGCCTGTCGGCTTAAGCATCTGGCTGGCCCATCAGCAGGTAGAAACATCATTTATTGAAGAGCTGAATACCTATTCCTCCCGCGTCGCTATTCGGGCCAATAAGGTGGCGACACAAGGGAAAGATGCACTGCAAGAGCTGGAAAGATGGCAAGGCGCTGCCTGTAGCGAAGCCCATCTCATGGAAATGCGTCGGGTATCTTACAGTTATCGCTATATTCAGGAAGTGGTTTATATCGATAACAACGTTCCCCAGTGTTCGTCTCTGGAGCATGAAAGCCCGCCCGATACCTTCCCCGAGCCAGGTAAAATTTCGAAAGATGGTTATCGTGTCTGGTTAACATCGCATAACGATTTAGGCATTATCCGTTACATGGTTGCCATGGGAACGGCACATTATGTCGTCATGATCGACCCCGCTTCCTTTATTGATGTCATTCCCTATAGCTCATGGCAAATTGATGCCGCCATTATTGGCAATGCCCATAACGTTGTGATAACCAGCAGCGATGAAATTGCTCAGGGAATTATTACCAGACTACAAAAAACACCCGGTGAGCATATCGAAAATAATGGAATCATTTACGATATCCTGCCCTTCCCGGAAATGAATATTTCGATCATCACCTGGGCTTCAACGAAAATGTTGCAGAAAGGCTGGCATCGGCAAGTCTTTATTTGGTTACCGCTCGGGTTGGTGATTGGCCTGCTGGCAGCGATGTTTGTGCTGCGTATTTTGCGCCGTATCCAGTCACCGCATCATCGGCTGCAGGATGCTATCGAAAATCGTGATATTTGCGTGCACTATCAACCGATTGTCTCCTTAGCCAATGGCAAAATTGTCGGTGCTGAGGCACTGGCGCGCTGGCCGCAGACAGACGGTAGTTGGTTATCACCAGATAGTTTTATTCCGCTGGCACAGCAAACGGGCCTTTCTGAGCCATTGACGCTACTGATTATAAGAAGCGTCTTTGAAGATATGGGCGACTGGCTGCGTCAGCATCCGCAGCAGCATATTTCGATCAATCTTGAATCCACCGTGCTCACCTCGGAAAAAATCCCGCAATTGCTGCGTGAAATGATCAATCACTATCAGGTTAATCCCAGACAGATCGCGCTTGAACTCACTGAACGCGAGTTTGCCGATCCGAAAACCAGCGCCCCGATAATTTCTCGCTACCGGGAGGCGGGCCATGAAATTTATCTTGATGATTTTGGTACGGGGTATTCAAGTTTAAGTTATTTACAGGATCTGGATGTCGACATTCTGAAGATAGATAAATCTTTCGTTGATGCGCTGGAATATAAAAATGTCACGCCGCATATTATCGAAATGGCAAAAACACTGAAACTGAAAATGGTAGCGGAGGGAATCGAAACCAGTAAACAAGAAGAGTGGTTACGCCAGCATGGCGTGCACTACGGTCAGGGCTGGCTCTACAGCAAGGCATTACCGAAAGAAGATTTCTTACGCTGGGCCGAGCAACATTTGTGAATTGTAGGGCTGACGGCACGCCGCACAGCCCGTCACGCTACCTATTCGTCGATGATTGACTCGAATCCGCCATAAATCATTCGCTTACCATCAAACGGCATGGACTCGCCGAACTCTTTCATCCGTGGGTCCGACATCATCTTTTGATTAGCAGCGTCGCGGACCTCTTTTGAGGGGTATTCAATCCAGCTAAAGACAACCTCTTCATTCTCTTCAGCTTTTACCGCCATACGAAAATCGGTCACTTTGCCATCCGGTACATCGCTGGCCCAGCATTCGACAATACGAAGCGCGCCAAACTCTTTAAACAATGGCGCAGCCTTAGCAGCCATTTCCCGATAGGCATCCTTTTTATCGGCAGGAACGGCAACCACAAAACCATCAACATACTTCATCAGACATACCTCCGAAGCGTACTGCGCAGCCAGACAATTCTTGCGACGTCAGTTGTGGTTAAAGTTTAGCCATATTGGGATTTTTTGACGAAACGGGGGGAGGCAGAAATGGGTGGGGGCCCTGCCAGCTACATCCCGGCACACGCGTCATCTGCCTTGGCTGCTTCCTTCCGGACCTGACCTGGTAAACAGAGTAGCGTTGCGGGAGAACCAACAGAGCCCCCATTGAGAGCGTTGAGAACCAACGCGCAGGCGCATTATCACTGCTGCCCCGGCTAATTGCAACCCATTGCGTGCCGGATGCTGGTTTCTTGCGCAATGCGACTTCACTCGGGCGTTTTTCCAGATTATGCTGAAAAATTACCTCAGGAAGAAAAGATGGAAAAAGAAGATTCATTTCCCCAACGCGTCTGGCAAATCGTCGCCGCTATTCCCGAAGGCTATGTCACCACTTACGGTGATGTGGCGAAACTGGCAGGATCGCCCCGCGCCGCGCGCCAGGTGGGCGGTGTGTTAAAGCGTCTCCCTGAAGGCAGCACCTTACCCTGGCATCGGGTGGTTAATCGCCACGGCACAATTTCGCTAACCGGACCGGATTTACAGCGTCAACGACAGGCATTACTGGCAGAAGGTGTGATGGTATCGGGAAGCGGGCAAATCGACTTGCAGCGTTATCGCTGGAACTACTAACCCTCTCCGGGCGGAGAGGGTTAACTGCGCTTAATATTGCGTAGGAGCTGGAACTGCCGAAGACGGATTCACCTGAGTTGGTGAAGTCGAAGGTACAGTAGTCGTTGCGCCACCGCTGGCCTGAACCGGCACGGCGGTTTGCTGCACCGGCACCAATGTCAGGTCGGCTTTAGTTCCGCCCTTGTTGATAACCGGCTGAACGGTATCGGTAATAAATACCAGTTTGTCATTCACGGTAATCGCCGCACTCAACAGAATACGCGCGTTCGGCTGAACATCTGCCGGGTTAAATGGCAGAACAAAGCTAAATGGTGACTGTTTACCTTCGGTACGCACCGCTTTCTGCGCCAGCACTTTTGACGGTGCATCGGCTAACGACGCGTCAGAAAGTGTCACGGTCAGCACAGCATCAGGCGGCAGTGCGACTTTCTGACGGATCCAGACGGTACCGGAGACATTCGGTTGCTGGATAGCAGGTTGTTGTGTTGCTGAAATAGACGTATTTGCAGCCGGTGCTGGCGTCTGAATATCCGCGCTTTTATCTGCGCAAGCCGCCAACGCAATCGCAACCGCTAAACCACTGGCCATGTGCACGAGTTTCATTCACTTCTCCTTATTATCAATGCACCAGCGGGCTAACTTTCCTCGCCGGAGAGTGGTTAACAAAATAGTAACGTCAACAAGTGTGGCACACATCACGCATTTCTGCCTGTAATTAGCCCGTAATTCAGACCATTGCACCCATCGGACCAGTGGCAAATTTGCGTTATACTCAACTCACTTTGGCTTGCTGCGGCAGCTTTGTTACTGGAGAGTTATATGAGTCAGGCGCTAAAAAATTTACTGACATTGTTAAATCTGGAAAAAATTGAGGAAGGACTCTTTCGCGGCCAGAGTGAAGATTTAGGTTTACGCCAGGTGTTTGGCGGCCAGGTCGTGGGTCAGGCCTTGTATGCTGCAAAAGAGACCGTCCCTGAAGAGCGGCTGGTACATTCGTTTCACAGCTACTTTCTTCGCCCAGGCGATAGTAAGAAACCGATTATTTATGATGTCGAAACGCTGCGTGACGGTAACAGCTTCAGCGCCCGCCGGGTTGCTGCTATTCAAAACGGCAAACCGATTTTTTATATGACTGCCTCTTTCCAGGCACCAGAAGCGGGTTTCGAACATCAAAAAACAATGCCGTCCGCGCCAGCGCCTGATGGCCTGCCTTCGGAAACGCAAATCGCCCAATCGCTGGCGCACCTGCTGCCGCCAGTGCTGAAAGATAAATTCATCTGCGATCGTCCGCTTGAAGTCCGTCCGGTGGAGTTTCATAACCCACTGAAAGGGCACGTCGCAGAACCGCATCGTCAGGTGTGGATCCGCGCAAATGGTAGCGTGCCGGATGATCTGCGCGTTCATCAGTATCTGCTCGGTTACGCTTCTGATCTTAACTTCCTGCCGGTAGCTCTACAGCCGCACGGCATCGGTTTTCTCGAACCAGGAATTCAGATAGCGACCATCGACCATTCCATGTGGTTCCATCGCCCGTTTAATTTGAATGAATGGCTGCTGTATAGCGTGGAGAGCACCTCGGCGTCCAGCGCACGCGGCTTTGTGCGCGGTGAGTTTTATACCCAGGACGGCGTGCTGGTTGCCTCGACCGTTCAGGAAGGGGTGATGCGTAATCACAATTAAAAAAATAGCCGGAGGTGAAAACCGTCCGGCTGTTTTTTGCAGTGCTTGTTACGCGTTATAGGCATTCTCGCCGTGGCTGTTGACGTCCAGCCCTTCTCGCTCTTGTTCTTCCGGCACACGCAGGCCAACCGTCAGATCCGCCAGTTTGTAGCCAATAAATGCCACCACACCGGACCAGACGATCGTAATGGCGATGCTTTCCAGCTGTACCAGCAACTGATGGCCCATCGTCACACCTTCAGCGAAGCCCACGCCACCCAGCGAACTGGCGGCAAAAATCCCGGTCATGATACAGCCGACAATGCCACAAACGCCGTGCACACCGAAGACATCGCAGGGATCATCCACCCGCAGCAAGCGTTTGAGCATGGTAACGCCCCACAAGCCCGCCAGACCAGCTACCACGCCGATAATCAACGCGCCGCCAACCCCAATGTAGCCACACGCTGGCGTCACGCCGACCAGACCGGCAATCGCGCCAGAACACGCCCCCAGCAGTGAAGGCTTACCACGCAGCGCCCATTCACCGAAGATCCAGCCAAGAATTGCCGCCGCCGTAGCGACCACAGTATTCACAAATGCCAGTGCCGCGATTTCATTCGCCGTGCCCGCTGACCCGGCGTTAAAGCCAAACCAACCGATATAGAGAATGGCAGTCCCGGTGAAGACCATCGGCAGGTTGTGCGGTTTAAACGCCTCTTTGCCGAAGCCCACGCGTTTGCCTATCAGATACGCGCCCACCAGACCGGCGATTGCGGCGTTAATATGCACCACCGTGCCACCCGCGAAATCCAGCGCACCGTGAGAAGCCAGCAAACCACCGCCCCACACCATATGCGCAATCGGAATGTAAGAGAGCGTCAGCCATACCACCACGAAAATCAACACAGCTGAGAAACGGATTCGTTCCGCCAGCGCCCCAACTATCAAGCCTACGGTAATGCAGGCAAACGATCCCTGAAACGCTACGTGGATATACTGATAAATGCTGCCCATCACCGCCGTCAGTTCGATGTTTTTCAGCATCAACCAGTTAATGTTGCCGAAGAAGTTGTTTCCCTCACCAAACGCCAGCGAGTAACCATAAACCACCCAGAGAATACAGACCAGTGCAAACGTCACCGTCACCTGCGTCAGCATCGACAGCACGTTTTTGCCGCGAATCAACCCACCGTAAAACAGGGCAATCCCCGGAATAGTCATAAACAGCACCAGCGCAGTACAAATCATCATAAACGCATTGTCGGCTTTATCGGCCACCGCAGGTGCAGCCATTACTAGTCCCGGCAGCATCGCCAGTGAAGCAAGCCCAGTTTTTATCGTCGCTATCTTCATTTTTCGTTCCTGTTGCTGTGTGCCAGAGATTACAGCGCCGCTTCGTCGGCTTCGCCGGTACGAATACGAATGACGCGTTGCAATTCAGCGACGAAGATTTTGCCGTCGCCAATTTTTCCGGTGTAAGCCGCCTTACTGACGATATCGATCACTTCATCGAGCTGATCATCAGCAATCGCCACATCAATTTTTACTTTTGGCAGGAAATTGACGCTGTATTCCGCCCCCCGGTACAGCTCGGCATGTCCTTTCTGACGCCCGAAACCTTTCACTTCGGTGACGGTCAGGCCCTGAATACCAATGGAAGATAACGCTTCACGAACGTCTTCCAGCTTGAATGGTTTGATTATCACGGTCACCAGCTTCATAGATCCCCTCCGGTCAGAATTCGGTAATGGTTCTGCTACACGAAGAAGGTATTGCAAGCGGTGTGCCAGAAATGAAAAACGAGAAAGAGAGCAGGAAGTTAAGAAGATTGAAAATGAAAACGCACTATGACAGTGCACAGTGCGTTACATTTTTGCACCAACGATGAAATATTGCGCTATTCAGGCGCTCAATGATTCCTCTTCACGCACGCTGGCTGCCAGCTCTTCGCCCGCAAGTTGCAGTTGATACATCTGCCAGTAGCGACCCTGGGCCGCCAGCAGTTGCTGGTGAGTGCCCTGCTCCACGGCTTGCCCACGATGAAGCACCAGAATGGTGTCGGCATCAACAATGGTCGATAAGCGGTGAGCAATCACCACCAGCGTGGTATGTTCACGCACCGCCGCCAGAGCATGTTGAATCGCCTGTTCAGTACCGGAGTCAATGCTGGCGGTTGCCTCATCAAGGATCAGGATTTGCGGCGTCTCCACCAGCACGCGTGCCAGTGCCAGTAGTTGCTTTTGCCCGACGGAGAGATTATTCCCCTGCTCTCCCAGCGGCGTATAAATACCATCACTCATGCTGCGCGCCAGCTCCGCCAGTTGCACGGTTTCCAGCGCCTGCCAGACGCGTTCTTCGGAGATATCACGTCCCAGCGTCACGTTGGCGAGAAAGGTATCCGCCAGCACTACCGGATCTTGCTGCACCATCGCCACGCCCTGACGCAGCGCGCTGTGACTTAACGAACTTAATGGACGACCATCAAGGCGAATCTCACCTTCCGTTAGCGGGTAATAGCCCATCAATAAACTGGCGAGGGTACTTTTACCACTGCCGGTATGCCCGACCAGCGCCACAAAATTGCGCGAAGGCACAGAGAGATTAATGTTCTTTAGCACCATATTGTCATCGCGATAAGCAAATGACACGTTATCGACTTCGATGGTGCCGCTCTGTAACGGGCGATCATCATTGCCATATTGCTGGCGCGGTCCGTCCATCAGCTCAAACACACGCTCACCAGCAACAACAGCCTGTTGCAGCATCGCCTGCTGCGTGGTCAGTTCGATTAAAGGTTCGTTAAGTCGCCCAAGATAGCTGATAAACGCATACAACACGCCCACTTCAATGGTGCCGCTGGCGGAGAAGCCAAACAGCATCAACAAGCCACAAAGAATGAGCGATGAAAACAGACTCAGCAGCGGACGCAGCAGAAAACCGTCGAGGCGCAGGGTTTGCATCCTCGCCATATAGTGTGAACGACTGGCCTCACCCATACGTTCGCCAAATCGCGCCTGCTGACGGAACTGCTGGATAACGCTCATGCCATTGATGATTTCGTTAAAGCCGTCGTTGATATCTGCCAGATAAGCGCGTACACGGCGGACAATCGGCGTGCTGTAACGCTGATATATCACCATTACCACCAGCACCACCGGGAAAATCATTATCGCCACCAGCGCCATTCGCCAGTCGAGGCTGAACATCGCCACCAGCATCGCGCCCACCAGTGCGGCGCTACGCAGGACAGTTGCCACTACGGTAACGTAGAGGTCGCGGATCACTTCAGTGTCATTAGTGACGCGGGAAATCACCTGCCCGACGGGTTGGGTATCAAACTCGCTTAATGGCTGGCGTAACGCAGCATCCATCACGTCGGTACGCAACTGTTGCACTACGCCTACTGCCGCCCGATTAAACAGCAGCGACTGCGCGTAATGTAGCCCGGCGGCAAACAGTTGCAGCCCAACATACGCCGCAGCCAGCCCTGCAACCACTTTCAACGGCAGGTTATTTTTCGCTACCATATTGTCGATAAAATAGCTGATAAGCAGCGGCCCACTGACTTCTGCCGCCGCCGCAACCCACATCATCAGGACCGCAATCCCCAACGGTTTACGCCACGGTGAACCGTACGCTAACAGACGCTTGAGAGTCGGCCACAGTTGGCTAAAACTACGCATCAACGGCCTCCTCGCGAATTTCCGGAGCGTCGTCGAGCGCCGCCTCCAGTTGTTGATAGCGATACATATCGCGATACCAGCCGCTTTGTTGCGCCAGCTCATCATGATTGCCACGCTGAGCGATATGTCCGTGCTGCATCACAATAATTTCACTGGCTTCCGTCAGTGCCGAAAGGCGATGGGCACTGATGATTACCGTTCTTCCCTGCCCCCACTGCCGCAGGTTATGCAGGATCTGGTGCTCTGTGCGTCCGTCCACTGCCGAAAGCGCATCATCAAGGATGAGGATTTCCGCGTTGACTAATAACGCACGAGCAATGGAGATACGCTGTTTTTGCCCACCGGAAAGCATCACGCCGCGCTCGCCCACTTCTGTATCGTAACCTTGCGGTAAACGCAAAATATCGTCATGCACGCTGGCTAACCGCGCGACATGCTCAATCTCTTGCTGGGTGGCATTCGGGCAACCCAACGCGATGTTGTTCGCTACGGTGTCGGAAAAAAGGAACGGTGTCTGGCTAACTACCGCCAGGCGGCTACGCCAGCTATCGAGTTGTAACTTCGTCAGAGGAATATCATGAAAGCGGATATCCCCCTCGCTGACGTCGAAATGACGCTGAATGAGCGACAACAGGGTACTTTTGCCGGAACCAGTCGGCCCGCAAATACCCAGCATCTGACCGGGTTTCAGGGCGAAATTGACGTTTTCCAGCGCAGGATGGTCAGTCTGCGGATACGTAAACTGGCGAATATTTACATCCAGTTCACCACGACCTTCTGGCACCTTATCACTACCATCAATAACGACTGGCGCTTCGGCCAGCATGGTACGAATTCGGCTATACGCCGCGCTGCCACGCTCCACTATGTTAAACATCCATGCCAGCGCCAGCATTGGCCAAATCATCAGACCTAAATACATCATAAAACTGGTGAGCTGGCCCAGCGTTAAACTACCCTGCACCACCATCCAACTACCGCCGCCAATCGCCAGCAAGTTCGCCATACCAATCGCGATATAGATGGTCGGGTCGAAACGAGCATCAATACGCGCCACCCGCATGTTTTTTTTGCCGGTATCTTCGGCATCCGCGGCAAATAACGCCGACTGGCGATCTTCCAGACCAAAGGCTTTGATCATACGGATACTGGTGAGGCTTTCCTGGGTGCGGTCATTAAGACTGGAAAACGCCGCCTGTGCCAGCTTAAAGCGTTCATGCAAGGCATCGCCGTTGCGCTTAATCATGATCGCCATCACTGGCATCGGCAACAGGGCAAATAAGGTCAACTGCCAGCTAATTTGCGTAGACATCATAATCAACACAGCGCAGCCCATTACCAGTGAATCCACCAGCGTCAGCACCCCTTCTCCGGCGGCAAACACGACGCGATCGACGTCATTGGTCGCACGAGCCATGAGGTCACCCGTGCGATGACGCAGGTAAAACTCAGGATGCTGCCGGCTTAGCTGACGGTAATAATCTTCACGCAGTTCAACAGCCAGTTGATAAGACGCACCAAACAGCAATACGCGCCAGACGTAACGCAGGAGATAAACCACAACGGCAATCAGCACCATGGTGGCGATCCACACCAGGATCTGCCCGGTAGTAAAGTGTTGTTCTGTCACGCCATCGACAACAATACCAACCACTTTTGGCGGAACCAGTTGCAGCATCGCGATAATGACAAGCAAGGCGACAGCCCCGAGATAGCGACGCCATTCCCGACGGAAATACCAGCTTAATTGAGCAAATAATCGCACGCGTTGTGTCCTGACCTGATTCTGGATATTTATTCGATGGGTAAAGAAGTGGTGTATTTAATCTGTTCCATCGCGAAGCTGGAAGTGACGTCCGACAGCCCCGGCACGCTGTTTACCAGACGCTTATAAAACTCGTCGTAGCGTTTCATGTCGGCAACCTGGACGCGCATCAGATAATCGTATTCACCAGCCATGCGCCAGAACCCCAGCACTTCTGGCATTTCGGTAACCACCGTGACAAAGCGGCAATACCATTCGCTGCTGTGATGTTGCGTTTTTATCAGCACAAAGGCGGTCAGGCCGAGGCCTATTTTTTCCGGATCCAGCAGGGCGACTTTGCCGATAAGAATACCGTCGTCCTCCAGCCGTTTCAGACGCTTCCAGCAGGGGGTAGTTGTCAGATTAACGGCTTCAGCCAGTGCCTGCAAAGAGAGGGTGCAATCCTGCTGTAGTAAGGCCAGCAGCTTACGGTCAATTTTATCTAACATAGCCCTTCCACGGAGAATTTTTTTCTCTTTTAATTCTATTTTAAAGGTGAAATCGCGACAATTTATTCTGTGCGGTTTAAACACCACGGCACAAAATGACAAATTCAACGCAAAAAAAACCGGGCAATTGCCCGGTGCTGGAAGGGATCTCGTTATTCGGGGGAATAAGGTAGATGTGGATAGTCCAGCCAGTGCGTCAAATAGTGAGAGACAGCCTGATTTCGGCAATGTCCAATCACCGGTAAATGCGGGAGCTCCGCGCGCAATTGCGGCATCGCATTGCCCATAATAAATCCGCTACCGACGCTGCCTAACATTTCGCGATCGTTCATCGCATCACCAAAGGCCATGCAATCGCGCAACGATAAACCTAAATGTTGGGTCAGCACTGTCAATGCAGCGCCTTTATTGCAGCCCACCGGCAGCACTTCGAGGCAATCCGTGGCGGAAAAACACAAATGTGCACGCTCGCCTAATGCTTCGTATAGCTGGATCTGCAAGTGTGTAAGATCGTCGTGATCGCCACAGAAGCAGATCTTGGTGACGCTGCCGAGTGGCATTTTTTTGACATCGATTATCTGATAACGAAAACCGCTATAGACAAATGCCTGCAACAACGCAGGGATCTCTTTCCCGGTAAACCAACCATCGTCATTGAAGATATGCATGCTGGCTCGGGTATCCCATTGCTGATACAGCACCAGCTCCGCGACATCCGCAGGTAAATCATCACGATGTAAAAGTTCACCTTCCAGAGAATGTACGCGCGTTCCGTTGCCAGTAATCAAATATGCATCCAGCGATAGCGCCCCGAGAATATGCTGCATCTCCAGCGCATGACGCCCCGTGGCAAAAGTGAGGGTAATGTCGCGTTCACGCAGCCGCGCCAAAGTAGAGAGGGTTTTCTCACCTAAATGATGGTCAGGCATCAATAAAGTGCCATCCATATCAAATGCTGCCAGACGAGCCATTTCTTTCTCCACTCTGTGACACGGTTAATGGTGATTGAGTATCACCTGATATATACGGAAGTAATAGTGAATAGTTAAATAATATTGTTCCGGGTTTATATGCGACTGCTCAACCGTCTTAACCAGTATCAACGTCTGTGGCAACCTTCCGCCGGAAAGCCGCAAACCGTCACCGTCAGCGAACTGGCCGAACGCTGTTTTTGCAGCGAACGCCATGTTCGTACGCTGTTGCGTCAGGCACAGGAGGCGGGATGGCTGGAGTGGCAGGCGCAGTCAGGACGCGGAAAGCGCGGACAATTACGCTTTCTGGTCACGCCAGAATCGCTACGCAATGCGATGATGGAAAAGGCACTGGAAACCGGAAAGCAGCAAGATGTGCTGGAGCTGGCGCAACTGGCCCCAGGTGAGCTGCGCACTCTGTTACAGCCGTTTATGGGCGGACAATGGCAAAACGATACACCCACGTTGCGTATTCCCTACTATCGCCCGCTCGAACCGCTACAACCGGGCTTTTTGCCCGGCCGTGCCGAGCAGCATCTCGCCGGGCAGATATTTTCCGGCCTGACCCGCTTCGATAATAATACCCAGCGCCCGATTGGCGATTTAGCGCATCACTGGGAAACCTCTACTGACGGGTTACGCTGGGACTTTTATCTTCGTTCAACCCTACACTGGCATAACGGCGATGCAGTAAAAGCCTCACACTTACACCAGCGATTATTGATGCTGTTACAACTGCCAGCACTGGATCAATTATTTATTAGCGTGAAGCGTATTGAAGTCACCCATCCGCAGTGTCTGACCTTCTTTTTACATCGCCCTGATTACTGGCTTGCGCACCGGCTGGCGAGCTATTGCAGCCATCTGGCGCATCCGCAATTCCCACTGATCGGCACGGGTCCTTTTCGCTTAACACAATTCACAGCGGAGCTGGTGCGCCTGGAGAGTCATGATTATTACCATTTACGTCATCCGCTGCTTAAAGCGGTTGAGTACTGGATAACTCCGCCGCTTTTCGAAAAAGATTTGGGAACCAGTTGTCGGCATCCCGTGCAAATCACCATCGGCAAACCGGAGGAGCTGCAACGGGTCAGTCAGGTCAGTAGTGGCATCAGTTTAGGTTTTTGCTATTTAACGTTGCGCAAAAGTCCCCGACTGTCCCTCTGGCAGGCGCGAAAAGTGATCTCCATTATTCATCAATCCGGTTTATTACAAACGTTAGAAGTCGGAGAAAACCTGATCACCGCCAGTCATGCATTACTGCCAGGCTGGACTATTCCGCAATGGCAAGTACCGGATGAGGTCAAACTACCGAAAACCTTGACACTGGTTTATCACCTACCGATAGAACTTCATACCATGGCAGTACGTCTACAGGCGACACTGGCAGCGGAAGGCTGTGAACTCACAATTATTTTTCATAACGCAAAAAACTGGGACGACACGACCCTACTGGCACACGCAGACCTCATGATGGGCGACAGATTAATTGGCGAAGCACCGGAATATACTCTGGAGCAATGGCTGCGCTGCGATCCGCTGTGGCCACATGTTTTCGACGCTCCAGCATACGCACATCTACAATCGACACTGGATGCCGTGCAAATAATGCCTGATGAAGAAAACCGATTTTATGCCCTGAAAGCGGTTTTTAGCCAGTTAATGACAGATGCGACGCTGACGCCGCTGTTCAACTATCACTATCGCATTAGTGCCCCTCCCGGCGTGAACGGTGTGCGACTGACACCGCGCGGCTGGTTTGAATTTACCGAAGCCTGGCTTCCCGCGCCGTCGCAATGAATAGCTGGTCCGGGTTAATCGCAGGCGTTACCATAACGCTTTTATTGTTCAAGCAGGATTATCTATGAAACGTGCTGTCGTTGTGTTCAGTGGAGGCCAGGATTCCACCACCTGTCTGGTGCAGGCATTACAACAATATGATGAAGTCCATTGCGTAACGTTCGATTACGGTCAGCGGCATCGCGCAGAGATCGACGTGGCACGCGAGCTGGCCCTGAAACTGGGCGCTCGTGCACATAAAGTGCTGGATGTGACACTGCTCAACGAACTGGCGGTCAGTAGCCTGACGCGTGACAGCATTCCGGTGCCTGATTATGAACCTGAAGCCGATGGCATCCCGAATACGTTTGTCCCAGGGCGTAATATTTTGTTCCTGACACTGACGGCGATATATGCGTATCAGGTAAAAGCAGAAGCCGTCATTACCGGCGTCTGCGAAACGGATTTCTCCGGCTACCCGGATTGTCGTGATGAGTTTGTGAAAGCACTGAACCATGCCGTCAGTCTGGGTATGGCGAAAGATATTCGTTTTGAAACGCCGCTGATGTGGATTGATAAAGCGGAAACCTGGGCGCTGGCTGATTATTACGGCAAACTGGATTTAGTGCGTAACGAAACGCTGACCTGTTATAACGGCTTTAAAGGTGACGGTTGCGGTCATTGCGCAGCATGTAATTTACGCGCCAATGGTTTGAATCATTATCTGGCCGACAAACCGACGGTGATGGCAGCGATGAAGCAGAAAACCGGGTTGAAGTAATTATTCCGGGTGTCGCCGGATGCAGCTTGAGCATCCGGCACCACAAAACGTTTACTTAACCATCTGCTCGAGCTTTTCGCGCAATTCCCCTTCCAGAGCTAATGCTTTCTGCGTTTTAAGATCAATACAAACAAACGTAATAAGCGCATCCGCTACCACCTGCCCTTCCGGCTCCAGTGTAATGACCTGGCTTAAGATGCCGCTTTTACCGTTTAATTGCTGCAACTGACTGGTAATGGTTAACAGGTCGCTTAATACCGCCGGGCGACGATAGTTAATATTGATATTGACCACGACGAAGGCGATGTTATGGGCCGTCATCCACTGAAAACTGTCGCTATTTTCCAACCCATCCCAGCGGGCTTCTTCGAGAAACTCAAGGTAGCGAGCGTTGTTAACGTGCTGGTAAACATCGAGATGATATCCACGAACTTTGATTTGTGTTTGCATAGCGCAATAACCTTACGTTGTTGTTATAAGAACTGTTATAAGTGCAGAGGCCATAACTGGTATGACCTCTTCAGTCTGGCAAAAAATTGCCACTATGCAAATTAATTACAGGGTTAATACCGCCAGATTACGTTCCACCAGCGAATTGCCCATCCCCGGCACCTGCTTGAGATCCTCCACCGTTTTAAACGGACCGTACTCTTCGCGATAACTGACAATCGCCTGCGCTTTCTTCAGGCCAACGCCATTCATCGCGCGGGCTAACTCTTCCGCGCTGGCATTATTAATGCTGACCCGGGTGCCTTCTTCGTCACTGGCTTTCGCCGGTACTGCTGCTTTACTTTGTGCTGCAGGAGCTTCCGCTTTGGTTTCTACCGTTGTCGGTTTCGCCGCAGGAGCTGCCGCCAGCGCGCTATGAGACATTCCGGCACAAGCCAGAGACAGGGTAATGAGCAGTGCTTTAATTCCGTGTTTCATACTGTTTTCTCCTTGTTTGTTAACAGTGGAATCACCTTAACGGCAGTGAAAACAGTAAACAAATGGCAATGTTCAGAAATGGAAAAGGCCGCGAAAGCGACCTTTTCTTGTTACAGCTGCAAAGCATTTTTTTGCGAGGCGGCTTCAGGATTATTGCTGTTCCAGCGCATCGCCAATTTTGATTTTCGCCTCTTTACGCAGGTTACTCATCAGAGCTTCAAAGACGATTTGTGCGTTGTTCTGGGTGATACCCTGCACCATCGCTTTTTTCTGATCTTCCGGCATTGAACCTTGTTTCACTTCATCCAGCGCCAGCAGAACCACATTACCTTGCATATCGGTCGCCATACCGTAGCTCGGTTTGTCTTTCGCTGGCAGTGGTAGTGCAAACGCCGCCTGGCTAATCGGGTCACGACCGGAACGGCTTAAGGTTTTCGGCTCGCCAAATTTCAGACCGGCAGCCTGCATAGCTTCTGCACCTTTGCCGGCTTTCAAATCAACCAGCAGTTTCTCAGCATCCACTTTCGCCTGTTGTTCAGCTTTGTTGTGCTGAACCAGTGCCTTAACTTGTTCCTGAACATCTGCCAACGGTTTCACCGCTTCCGGTTTGTGCTCGCTGATGCGCAGCACGAATGCGCGGTCGCCATCGACGGTGATGATGTCAGAGTTGATGCCCGGCGCGCCGTTTTCACCTACCAGACCGCCGTTAAAGATAGCGTCGGCAACCGGCTTGAAGTTCAACTCTTCCGGCAGGTTATCTTTGCTGAACCAACCCGTCTGAGTGGCTTTAACGCCGGCTGCTTGCTCTGCACCGGCCAGAGACTCGGTGTCGTTGCTTGCCGCATCGCTCACTTTCTGCTGCAGCGCATAGTACGCATCGAGGGCTTTTTCGTGTTTCACTTTCGCCGCAATGTCGTCACGTACTTCGTCTAACGATTTCACTTTCGCTGGCTGAATGTCGTCCAGACGTACAATCAGGAAACCGACCGAAGATTTGATGACACCAGACAGTTGGCCTTTTTCTTTCAGGCCAGCATTTTTTAGTTCGTCCGGGATAGTGGCATCTTCTAACCAACCCATATCGCCGCCGTTACGGGCAGAGATAATATCGGCAGATTTTTCTTTGGCTAACGCAGCAAAATCACCGCCTTTATTCAGCTCATCAAGTACCGCTTTCGCTTCATCTTCAGTTTTGGTCTGGATGATGCTGTAGCGGGTACGCTGCGGCTGGGTGAATTGATCCTGATGCTGATCGTAGTAGCTCTGGATATCCGCATCGCTAACCGGTTGCTGCATCGTTGCGGCATCCAGCTTGATGTAACTCACGCGGAATTGTTCCGGCGTCATGAAATTGTTTTTGTTTTGTTCGTAGTAGCTGGCAATTTCCTGTTCGGTCACAGGCTGCTTCGCCGCCAGCGCGTTAACATCGATAGTCGCTTCACGCACCACGCGTTGTTGAGCTACCAGTGCCGCCAGCTCGTCGGTTTCACCTTTCAGCATAAAATCGGTACCGGCAACGCCGTTAATCAGCTGTTGGGTAGTGAGCTGGTTACGCAGCGCCTGGGCGTACTGATCGGCGGTCATCCCCATCTGGTTGAGGATACCGTTATAGCGGCTGTTATCAAATTTGCCGTCAACCTGGAAGGCTGGGGTCGCGAAAATCGCCTGTTTAACCTGCTCATCGCTGATACCCAGTTTCAGCTCACGAGCGTACTGATCCAGAAGCGCCTCGTCGATCAGACGATTCAGCACCTGTTGACGCAGGGTTTTCATATAGCCTTCGTTCGCTGCAAGCTCAGAGTATTGATCGCCCAGCTGTTGCTGCATGCGATTACGCTCGCTATTGAAGGCGTTCTCGAATTGCCCACGGCTGATTTCCTGGTCATTCACTTTTGCGGCGTAGTTATTGCCTCCGCCAATCAGGTAACCACTCACGCCGGTCAATATGAACGACACGATAATGATACCGAAAATAATCTTGAGCACGAGACTGTTTGCAGCCGTGCGTAAGCTGTCCATCATGGTGTAACAACACTCCGCTGTAGATGACTGTGTACCTCACGCAACGTATCGATGCGCGCAAAGGCCTATTGTGACAAGAAACGGGGGCAATTGTCAGCCCACAAGACGCAGAAAGTCACCGAATACAAATAAAAAAGGCACATCAGTAGATGCGCCCTTGAACTTCGTCACATCCCCACTGGGGACAACGCTTAGTTTACCGCGTCTTTCAGTGCTTTACCTGCACGGAAGCTCGGTACTTTAGCGGCAGCGATGGTGATCTCTTTACCGGTCTGCGGGTTGCGGCCAGTACGGGCAGCACGCTCTTTAACGGCAAAAGTACCAAAACCTACCAGTGCTACATCATCCCCTTCTTTCAGAGATTCAGTTACGGAAGCAATAATAGCATCTAACGCACGGCCAGCCGCAGCTTTAGAGATATCAGCCCCTGCAGCAATCTTGTCGATCAATTGAGATTTATTCACTCTTCTCTTCCTCTTTATAATTTATATCGCACTTGAATCCTTCAAGGTACGAACGCGCAGCAGTTATATCAGGCCAGCCATCCCCTTACAACACCCCTTAATAAGGGCAAGCCCGATCCGCCATCTAACTTAGCGAGACAAAAAAAGGCTGGCAAGCCCGAATTAGCCTGCCAGCCCTGTTTTTATTAGTGCATTTTGCGCGAGGTCACTATTTTGCAGTCACAACCTGCATGCCAGACGGTTCATTTTGCAGCGCCAGAGTCAGAACTTCCTCAATGCGCTTCACAGGATGAATGTCCAGATCGGCAATTACGTTGTCAGGAATCTCTTCCAGATCGCGTTTATTTTCGAACGGAATTAGCACTGTTTTAATCCCGCCGCGATGCGCTGCCAGTAGTTTTTCTTTCAAACCACCGATCGGCAGTACCTGACCACGCAGAGTGATCTCACCGGTCATTGCCACATCGGCACGAACCGGGTTACCGGTCAGGCAAGAAACCAGCGCGGTGCACATAGCAATACCGGCACTCGGACCATCTTTCGGCGTCGCACCTTCCGGTACGTGGACGTGGATGTCGCGTTTTTCGTAAAAATCAGGGTTGATCCCCAGTTTTTCCGCACGCGCACGAACCACCGTTAACGCTGCCTGAATGGACTCCTGCATCACTTCGCCAAGCGATCCGGTATAGGTCAGTTTGCCTTTACCCGGAACGCACGCGGTTTCAATGGTCAGCAAGTCACCGCCCACTTCCGTCCACGCCAGACCAGTTACCTGACCGACACGGTTTTCGTTATCAGCGCGTCCATAGTCGAAACGCTGAACACCGAGGTAGTCATGCAGGTTATCACCGTTAATTTCGATATGTTTTAATGACTTATCGAGCAGTAACTGCTTAACCGCTTTGCGACACAGTTTGGAGATTTCACGCTCCAGACCACGCACGCCCGCCTCACGGGTGTAATAACGAATAATGCCGATAATGGCGCTATCGTCGACGGTCAGCTCACCTTTTTTCAGTGCATTACGTTCAATCTGCTTCGGCAACAGGTGACGTTTGGCGATGTTCAGTTTTTCATCTTCGGTATAACCGGAGAGGCGAATCACTTCCATACGATCCAGCAGCGGTGCCGGAATGTTCATGGAGTTCGACGTCGCGACAAACATCACGTCGCTGAGATCGTAATCCACTTCCAGGTAGTGGTCGCTGAACGCTACGTTCTGCTCTGGATCCAGCACTTCAAGCAGTGCGGAGGCCGGATCGCCACGCATGTCAGAAGACATTTTGTCGATCTCATCGAGCAGGAACAGCGGGTTTTTCACGCCCACTTTCGCCATTTTCTGGATCAGTTTACCCGGCATAGAACCGATGTAAGTACGGCGGTGACCACGGATTTCCGCTTCATCACGCACGCCGCCCAGCGCCATACGGACATATTTACGCCCGGTGGCTTTGGCAATGGACTGACCAAGAGAGGTTTTACCTACCCCTGGCGGCCCTACCAGGCAGAGGATCGGTCCCTTGATTTTGTTGACACGGCTTTGAACCGCAAGATACTCAAGGATGCGATCTTTCACGCGCTCCAGACCATAATGGTCGGTATCAAGGATTTCCTGCGCCTGACGCAGGTCTTTTTTGACCTTGCTGCGCGCATTCCACGGCACCTGTACCATCCAGTCGATATAACCACGCACTACGGTCGCTTCTGCCGACATCGGAGACATCATTTTCAGCTTCTGCAACTCTGCTTCCGCTTTCTCTTTTGCCTCTTTCGGCATTTTCGCCGCGTCAATTTTGCGCTTCAGGGCTTCGTTTTCGTCCGGCGCGTCGTCCATTTCACCGAGTTCTTTCTGAATAGCTTTCATTTGCTCGTTCAGATAGTACTCACGCTGGGATTTCTCCATCTGCTTTTTAACGCGGTTGCGAATGCGTTTCTCAACCTGCAGCAGATCGATTTCCGATTCCATCATTGCCATCAGATATTCCAGACGTTCGTTAACGTCGGACATCTCCAGAACGGACTGTTTGTCAGCCAGTTTCAGCGGCATATGTGCAGCAATGGTATCCGCCAGACGCGCCGGGTCGTCGATGCTATTCAGCGACGTCAGCACTTCTGGTGGGATTTTTTTGTTCAGCTTGATGTAGCCTTCGAACTGGCTGATTGCAGTACGCACCAGCACTTCCTGTTCCCGCTCATCAATGGTCGGCGACTCCAGATACTCCGCCTTCGCAGAAAAGTGTTCGCCATTGTCAGAGAGCGCAGAAATACGCGCGCGCTGTAACCCCTCGACCAGCACTTTGACGGTGCCGTCTGGCAGTTTCAGCATCTGCAATATAGAGGCCACGGTCCCGACGGTGAAAAGATCGTTTACACCCGGCTCATCCGTTGAAGCTTCTTTCTGCGCGACCAGCATAATTTTTTTATCATGGTCCATCGCCGCTTCCAGACAACGGATAGATTTTTCCCGCCCGACAAATAAGGGGATGACCATGTGCGGATAAACCACCACATCGCGCAGCGGCAATACGGGGATTTCAATGCGTTCAGAACGCTCAGGATTCATAGAGCTCTCTCTTAGTTTAATTTCCGCCAGGTAATCAGATGACACGACTGTGCTTCACGCCATCTATTAACATGTACGTCAGTATATGGGGATGTTTCCCCCACATTCAACGCCGAGAATAGAGGAAAAATTAAAGGGGAGATAAAATCCCCCCTTTTTGGTTAACTAATTGTATGGGAATGGTTAATTATTCACCAGATGCCTGTTGCGCTTCCGGCTTGCCATAAATCAGCAACGGCTTGCTTTGACCATCAATTACCGATTCGTCGATAACCACTTTTTCGACGTCTTCCATGGACGGCAGATCGTACATGGTATCGAGCAGTGCGGCTTCTACGATGGAACGCAGGCCACGGGCACCGGTTTTACGCGCCATCGCTTTCTTAGCGATAGCATCCAGCGCCTCGTCACGGAATTCCAGATCCACGCCTTCCAAATTAAACAGCGCCTGATACTGCTTGGTCAGGGCGTTTTTCGGCTCTTTGAGGATCTGAATCAGAGCTTCTTCGCTCAGTTCATTCAACGTTGCGACAACCGGCAGACGACCAATGAACTCAGGGATCAGACCAAACTTGATCAGATCTTCCGGTTCAACCTGCGCCAGCAGCTCGCCTTCGCTTGCTTTGTCGGACTTCGCTTTTACCGTCGCGCCAAAACCAATGCCGGAGCCGGTTTCTACACGATGGGAAATGACTTTATCCAGACCAGCGAACGCACCACCACAAATAAACAGGATCTTAGAGGTATCTACCTGCAAGAACTCTTGCTGCGGGTGTTTACGCCCGCCCTGCGGTGGAACGGCGGCAACCGTACCTTCAATCAGTTTCAACAGTGCCTGCTGTACGCCTTCACCGGAAACGTCTCGGGTAATGGACGGGTTGTCTGACTTACGAGAAATCTTGTCGATTTCATCGATGTAGACAATCCCGCGCTGCGCTTTCTGTACGTCGTAATCGCACTTTTGCAACAGCTTCTGAATGATGTTTTCAACGTCTTCGCCCACATAACCGGCTTCGGTCAGCGTGGTTGCGTCGGCCATGGTGAACGGGACGTCCAGCAGGCGCGCCAGCGTTTCGGCCAGCAGCGTTTTACCGGAACCGGTCGGACCGATCAGCAGAATGTTACTTTTGCCCAACTCGACACCATTGCTGGTATCGCCGTTGCGCAGACGTTTGTAGTGGTTGTATACCGCGACCGCCAGCACTTTTTTCGCCTGTTCCTGGCCGATAACGTAATCGTCCAGGTGGTTACGAATTTCATGCGGCGTCGGTAGCGCACTGCGTTCACGATGCGGTGCAACTTCTTTAATCTCTTCGCGAATGATGTCGTTACATAAATCAACACATTCGTCGCAGATATACACGGATGGACCGGCAATCAGCTTGCGCACTTCATGCTGGCTTTTGCCGCAAAAAGAGCAATACAGCAATTTGCCTGAGCCATCTTTGCGTTTATCTGTCATGGGTCAAAACCTCTTCTTTGTTCTTTGTGCCGCACACGACGACGCAAATGCCATTCTCAGGCGCAAGCCGCTTACAGCGTTGTGCCGCCCTGGATAAGTATAGCGGCACAGTTGCGCCTCTGGCATCAATTACGATGGGTCAGAATCGAATCGACCAGACCGTATTCCACCGCTTCAGGGGCGGAAAGGAAGCGATCGCGCTCGGTATCACGTTCAATCTGTTCTAATGATTGACCCGTATGAAGCGCCATAAGTTCATTCATGCGCCCTTTAACTTTCAGAATTTCACGGGCATGAATTTCGATATCGGTCGCCTGGCCCTGGTAGCCGCCCAACGGCTGGTGAATCATCACGCGCGAATTCGGCAGGCAGAAACGTTTACCCTTTGCCCCTGCAGTCAGCAAGAAAGCGCCCATCGAGGCCGCCTGGCCCATACAGATAGTGCTGACATCAGGCTTGATAAACTGCATGGTGTCATAGATAGACATCCCGGCAGTAATCACCCCGCCTGGAGAGTTAATGTACAGATAGATATCTTTTTCTGGGTTTTCTGCTTCCAGGAACAGCATCTGCGCCACAATCAGGTTAGCCATGTGGTCTTCAACCTGGCCAGTCAGAAAAATGACGCGTTCCTTAAGTAGACGAGAATAGATATCAAAAGAGCGCTCACCACGTGAGGTCTGTTCAATGACCATCGGCACCAGCGCCATATGGGGTGCAAAGTTATCTCGTTCGCCGCTGTATGACATTTCCGTCTCCTGGATAAAATTGAAAAAACCTGCTGTACCGATTGTAACCTTATGGACGGATTATCAGCTAGTCCCTGTGTTATGGGTACGGCATCACCATATTTCAAGCATAACAATCTTTTGTTGTTACGCTAACACCGAAAGAGGCTTTTCGCACGGTTCCATGCAAAATTCATGACAAAAAAAAAGCCCGCCACCTGGCGGTGACGGGCCTTTGTGCGAATTTAGCGCGTTATGCTGCGTAAATTACGCCTGCTGGTTCATCAGCTCGTTGAAAGTGGTTTCTTTTTCAGTCACTTTCGCTTTCGCCAGTACAGCCTCAACAGCCTGTTCTTCCAGAGCAACATTGCGCATGTTGTCCATCAGTTCTTTGTTTTTGCTGTAGAACTCGATAACTTCTTTCGGATCTTCGTACGCAGAAGCCATCTCTTCGATCAGGCCTTTCACGCGCTCTTCGTCAGCTTTCAGCTCGTTGGTGCGGATAACTTCGCCCAGCAGCAGGCCAACAACTACGCGACGTTTAGCCTGTTCTTCGAACAGTTCGCGCGGCAGTTCCAGAGCTTGTTTTTCGTTGCCACCGAAACGCTGTGCAGCCTGACGACGCAGAACGTCGATTTCACTGTCGATCAGCGCAGCCGGTACGTCGATGTCGTTAGCTTTTACCAGACCTTCGATCGCCTGAGACTTAACGCGGTTACGGATGGCGCTCTTCAGCTCGCGCTCCATGTTTTTACGCACTTCAGCGCGCAGACCTTCTACGGAACCATCTTCAACGCCGAAACGTTTGATGAATTCTGCAGTCAGTTCCGGCAGTTCACGCTCTTCAACTTTCTTCAGGTTGATAGCGAATTTCGCTGCTTTACCTTTCAGGTTTTCTGCGTGGTATTCTTCCGGGAAGGTCACGTCGATGGTGAACTCTTCGCCAGCTTTGTGGCCTTTGATACCGTCTTCAAAGCCCGGGATCATACGACCCTGGCCCATCGCCAGTACGAAATCAGACGCTTTACCGCCTTCAAACTCTTCGCCGTCTACAGAACCGGTGAAGTCGATGGTTACGCGGTCTTCTGCTTCAACAGCGCCGTCTTTTTCTTTCCAGGTCGCCTGCTGTTTACGCAGAGTATCCAGCATGCCGTCAACGTCAGCGTCGGTCACTTCAACGATCGGTTTTTCAACTTCGATCGCTTCCAGACCCTGCAGTTCAACTTCCGGATAAACTTCAAACTCTACAGAGTAGGTGAAGTCTTCACCCAGCTTGTATTCGCCCGGAACATAAGTCGGTGCGCCAGCCGGATTGATTTTTTCTTTAATGATGGCGTCAATGAAGTTACGGCTCATCAGGTCACCCAGAACGTCCTGGCGTACAGACGCGCCATAACGCTGAGCAACGATATTCATTGGCACTTTGCCTTTGCGGAAGCCGTCAATACGTACTTTTTTCGCAACGTTGACCAGCTCGCTTTTAACAGCGGTCTCGATGCTGTCAGCAGCGATAGTAATCGTTACACGGCGGCCAAGGCCTTGAGTGGTTTCAACTGAAACTTGCATCTTGTTACCTCAAAAAATCACAGTGCTCGGTCAACTCTTACCCCGCAAGCACAGGTTGTTGGCTTCGCGGAACCGGGATGTTCTTATAATCAATCACATTCCCTGTTACCAGAATCATCCCGAAAGCATTCAAATAGGACGCGGCATTATAGCGGCATCACTTTTATGAGTCGAGAACGGTTATTGCGCGCTGTCGCGTATTTTTTCACAATTCCCGGGCAATTTTCGTCTGAATGCTGGGCAAAAAGCGCAAAATCCAGACAAAACAAAACGGCCCGCAGGCCGTTTTTCATAAAATCTTTAGCAACATACTGGAAAAGCGCCGACAGTTGCAAATGCGTTTTTACGCGATGCTTCCTGCTCCACGACAGGGAGGAGAGGCAAAGACGGTGTCCTGCAACCCTTCCCACTCCTTAATAGTGTAAGTATGCAGAGCCAGCGCATGAACGGTAGTAGAGAGTTCCTCCGCTAAAGTACTGTAAATCATTCGATGACGATTCAGAAAACGTTCACCCGTAAAACGATCGCTGACCAGCACAACTTTAAAATGGCTTTCAGAGCCGGCTGGGACATTGTGACGATAGCTTTCATCCACTACTTCGAGGAATACGGGTTGGAACGCCGCCCTTAATTTTTCTTCTATCCGCTCACGTATCATCATGAAATATCTCCTCCGACAACGCTGAGATGTCATCCATCCCTTTAAATACTAGCCGCTTTTACCGTTTCCATTGCAGCTTAACAACAAATATTTAGGTTTCGTCCTGGTTTTTCTGTCAAGCGTATGAAGTTTACTGATTTAAAGATTGAAACACAGGCCTCGCATCAGCGTTTCTTTTACCAGGGGCGATTATTTCGTCAACATGATGAATTTACATGCCTTACCCACTTCCCCTCGCCGTTGGCAATGTTATGATGGCGGGAATTTTTACCAAACACGCTTAAGAGTCTCTGAGAGCCCGAACATGTTCAAAAAAATCCTCTTCCCGTTAGTTGCTCTGTTTATGCTTGCAGGATGCGCAAAACCGCCAACAACTATTGAAGTTTCCCCGACGATGACACTGCCACAGCAGGATCCAAGCCTGATGGGCGTCACCGTAAGCATTAATGGTGCCGATCAGCGTACCGATCAGGCGCTGGCAAAAGTCACCCGCGATAATCAAATCGTTACCCTGACCGCCTCCCGCGATCTGCGTTTCCTGCTGCAAGAAGTGCTGGAAAAACAGATGACCGCGCGTGGTTACATGGTTGGTCCGAATGGCCCGGTTAATCTGCAAATCATCGTTAGCCAACTGTATGCTGACGTGTCCCAGGGCAACGTGCGCTACAACATCGCTACTAAAGCGGATATTGCCATCATCGCTACCGCGCAGAATGGCAACAAAATGACCAAGAACTATCGTGCCAGCTACAACGTTGAAGGTGCGTTCCAGGCCTCCAACAAAAATATCGCCGATGCGGTTAACAGTGTGCTGACCGATACCATCGCTGATATGTCTCAGGACACCAGCATCCACGAATTCATCAAGCAGAACGCGCGTTAATTTCTGCCCTCTGGCCCGGTGCAAGCCGGGCCTGTAGACGCCCATGTCCAGTCAATATTTACGTATTTTTCAACAGCCGCGTTCAGCCATATTGCTGATCCTGGGTTTTGCTTCCGGGCTACCGCTCGCCCTGACATCCGGCACCTTACAGGCCTGGATGACGGTCGAGAATATCGATCTTAAAACCATTGGTTTCTTCTCTCTGGTAGGCCAGGCTTACGTTTTTAAATTCCTCTGGTCACCGCTGATGGACCGCTACACGCCCCCATTTTTCGGGCGGCGGCGCGGTTGGCTGCTCGCCACGCAAATCCTGTTATTAGTCGCCATTGCGGCGATGGGTTTTCTCGAACCAGGCACCCAGCTCCGCTGGATGGCGGCACTGGCCGTGGTGATCGCTTTTTGCTCTGCCTCCCAGGATATTGTCTTCGATGCGTGGAAAACCGATGTGCTCCCGGCAGAAGAACGTGGTGCGGGCGCGGCAATCAGCGTGCTGGGTTACCGTTTAGGGATGCTGGTTTCCGGCGGCTTAGCCCTGTGGCTGGCAGATAAATGGCTGGGCTGGCAGGGCATGTACTGGTTGATGGCGGCGCTGTTGATCCCCTGTATTATCGCGACGTTACTTGCACCAGAACCAACCGACACCATTCCAGTGCCCAAAACGCTGGAACAAGCGGTTGTTGCACCTCTGCGCGATTTCTTTGGTCGCAATAATGCCTGGCTTATTTTGCTTCTTATCGTGCTGTATAAGCTGGGCGACGCATTCGCCATGAGCCTGACAACCACGTTTTTGATTCGTGGCGTCGGGTTTGATGCGGGTGAAGTAGGCGTGGTTAACAAAACGCTTGGCTTACTGGCGACCATTGTTGGCGCATTGTACGGTGGGATTTTGATGCAGCGCCTGTCACTGTTCCGGGCACTGCTGATTTTCGGCATTTTACAAGGTGCGTCTAACGCCGGTTACTGGCTGCTGTCGATTACTGATAAGCATCTCTACAGCATGGGCGCAGCCGTCTTTTTCGAAAACCTCTGTGGCGGGATGGGTACATCAGCCTTTGTCGCGCTGTTAATGACGCTGTGTAATAAGTCATTTTCCGCTACTCAATTTGCCCTGCTCTCAGCGCTTTCTGCTGTAGGGCGAGTTTATGTCGGCCCCGTGGCGGGTTGGTTTGTTGAAGCACACGGCTGGTCGACATTCTATCTGTTCTCCGTCGCCGCTGCCGTACCAGGGCTTATTTTGCTGCTGATTTGTCGCCAGACGCTTGAATATACACGAGTAAATGATAACTTTATCTCCCGTACCGAATATCCGGCAGGTTATGCCTTTGCCATGTGGACACTGGCGGCGGGCGTCAGCCTGTTGGCCGTGTGGTTACTGCTGTTGACGATGGACGCGCTGGATTTGACGCACTTCTCTTTCCTGCCTGCTCTGCTGGAAGTCGGGGTTTTAGTCGCCCTTTCTGGCGTCGTGCTTGGTGGTTTACTGGATTATCTGGCGCTACGAAAAACGCATCTGACGTAATCTGTAAATATTATTTAGCCGTAGTAATCACTCGCCGTAATTATTACGGCTAAATAAACATCAGCATCGCTTATTAATATTTGTTCTTTTGTGCGGCTTAGCGTCTGGAAATTATTGACGCCATTTATGAATTCTATTTTTCTTACACGATTCAGCTAATGAGTCTTTATTTTCTCACTACCCAGTTGTCACCTTAATGATAATTATTTGTTAAATAATTGTTTTATTTCGCATTGGTTATACCAATTGCCCGCCCAGACTCCTTCTGCACTCCCCTTTTGTTATAACGCCCTTTTGCAACAGCTTCTTAAAATCAACCTGATATGTTTTGCAACATATGTGACCTGGAAGCCAAATCCAAGTAACAGGAATTTAATCATGTTTACAGTAATGTAACCTTCCCGTAAAATGCCCACACACTTTAAACGCCACCAGATCCCGTGGAATTGAGGTCGTTAAATGAGACTCAGGAAATACAATAAAAGTTTGGGATGGTTGTCATTATTTGCAGGCACTGTATTGCTCAGTGGCTGTAATTCTGCGCTGTTAGATCCCAAAGGACAGATTGGTCTGGAGCAACGTTCACTGATACTGACGGCATTTGGCCTGATGTTGATTGTCGTTATTCCCGCAATCTTGATGGCTGTTGGTTTCGCCTGGAAGTACCGTGCGAGCAATAAAGATGCTAAGTACAGCCCGAACTGGTCACATTCCAATAAAGTGGAAGCTGTGGTCTGGACGGTACCTATCTTAATCATCATCTTCCTTGCGGTACTGACCTGGAAAACCACTCACGCTCTTGAGCCTAGCAAGCCGCTGGCACACGACGAGAAGCCCATTACCATCGAAGTGGTTTCCATGGACTGGAAATGGTTCTTCATCTACCCGGAACAGGGCATTGCTACCGTGAATGAAATCGCTTTCCCGGCGAACACTCCGGTGTACTTCAAAGTGACCTCCAACTCCGTGATGAACTCCTTCTTCATTCCGCGTCTGGGTAGCCAGATTTATGCCATGGCCGGTATGCAGACTCGCCTGCATCTGATCGCCAACGAACCCGGTACTTATGACGGTATCTCCGCCAGCTACAGCGGCCCGGGCTTCTCAGGCATGAAGTTCAAAGCTATTGCAACACCGGATCGCGCCGCATTCGACCAGTGGGTCGCAAAAGCGAAACAGTCGCCGAACACCATGTCTGACATGGCAGCGTTCGAAAAACTGGCCGCGCCTAGCGAATACAACCAGGTGGAATATTTCTCCAACGTGAAACCAGACTTGTTTGCTGATGTGATTAACAAGTTTATGGCTCACGGTAAGAGCATGGACATGACCCAGCCAGAAGGTGAGCACAGTGCACACGAAGGTATGGAAGGCATGGACATGAGCCACGCGGAATCCGCCCATTAAAGGGGTTGAGGAAGAATAAAGATGTTCGGAAAATTATCACTTGATGCAGTCCCGTTCCATGAACCTATCGTCATGGTTACGATCGCTGGCATTATTTTGGGAGGTCTGGCGCTCGTTGGCCTGATCACTTACTTCGGTAAGTGGACCTACCTGTGGAAAGAGTGGCTGACCTCCGTCGACCATAAACGCCTCGGTATCATGTATATCATCGTGGCGATTGTGATGTTGCTGCGTGGTTTTGCTGACGCCATTATGATGCGTAGCCAGCAGGCTCTTGCCTCGGCGGGCGAAGCGGGCTTCCTGCCACCTCACCACTACGATCAGATCTTCACCGCGCACGGCGTGATTATGATCTTCTTCGTGGCGATGCCTTTCGTTATCGGTCTGATGAACCTGGTGGTTCCGCTGCAGATCGGCGCGCGTGACGTTGCGTTCCCGTTCCTCAACAACCTAAGCTTCTGGTTTACCGTTGTTGGTGTGATTCTGGTTAACGTTTCTCTCGGCGTGGGCGAATTTGCGCAGACCGGCTGGCTGGCCTATCCACCGCTATCGGGAATAGAGTACAGTCCGGGAGTCGGTGTCGATTACTGGATATGGAGTCTCCAGCTATCCGGTATAGGTACGACGCTAACCGGTATCAACTTCTTCGTTACCATTCTGAAGATGCGCGCACCGGGCATGACCATGTTCAAGATGCCAGTATTTACCTGGGCATCACTGTGCGCGAACGTTCTGATTATTGCTTCCTTCCCAATTCTGACGGTTACCGTCGCGTTGTTGACCCTGGATCGCTATCTGGGCACCCATTTCTTTACCAACGATATGGGTGGCAACATGATGATGTACATCAACCTGATTTGGGCCTGGGGCCACCCGGAAGTTTACATCCTGATCCTGCCTGTATTCGGTGTGTTCTCCGAAATTGCGGCAACCTTCTCGCGTAAACGTCTGTTTGGTTATACCTCGCTGGTATGGGCAACCGTCTGTATCACCGTGCTGTCGTTCATCGTCTGGCTGCACCACTTCTTTACGATGGGTGCGGGCGCGAACGTAAACGCCTTCTTTGGTATCACCACCATGATTATCGCCATCCCGACCGGGGTGAAGATCTTCAACTGGCTGTTCACCATGTATCAGGGCCGCATCGTGTTCCATTCTGCGATGCTGTGGACCATCGGTTTTATCGTCACCTTCTCGGTAGGCGGTATGACTGGCGTGCTGCTGGCAGTACCGGGCGCGGACTTCGTTCTGCATAACAGCCTGTTCCTGATTGCGCACTTCCATAACGTGATCATCGGCGGCGTGGTCTTCGGCTGCTTCGCAGGGATGACCTACTGGTGGCCTAAAGCGTTCGGTTTCAAACTGAACGAAACCTGGGGTAAACGCGCGTTCTGGTTCTGGATCATCGGCTTCTTCGTTGCCTTTATGCCGCTGTATGCGCTGGGCTTCATGGGCATGACCCGTCGTTTGAGCCAGCAGATTGACCCGCAGTTCCACACCATGCTGATGATTGCAGCCAGCGGTGCAGTACTGATTGCGCTGGGTATTCTCTGCCTCGTTATTCAGATGTACGTTTCTATTCGTGACCGCGACCAGAACCGTGACCTGACTGGCGACCCGTGGGGTGGCCGTACGCTGGAGTGGGCAACCTCTTCCCCGCCTCCGTTCTATAACTTTGCCGTTGTGCCGCACGTTCACGAGCGTGATGCATTCTGGGAAATGAAAGAGAAAGGCGAAGCGTACAAAAAGCCTGACCACTATGAAGAAATTCATATGCCGAAAAACAGCGGTGCAGGTATCGTCATTGCAGCTTTCTCCACCATCTTCGGTTTCGCCATGATCTGGCATATCTGGTGGCTGGCGATTGTTGGCTTCGCAGGCATGATCATCACCTGGATCGTGAAAAGCTTCGACGAGGACGTGGATTACTACGTGCCGGTGGCAGAAATCGAAAAACTGGAAAACCAGCATTTCGATGAGATTACTAAGGCAGGGCTGAAAAATGGCAACTGATACTTTGACGCACGCGACTGCCCACGCGCACGAACACGGGCACCACGATGCAGGCGGAACCAAAATCTTCGGATTTTGGATCTACCTGATGAGCGACTGCATTCTGTTCTCTATCTTGTTTGCTACCTATGCCGTTCTGGTTAACGGCACCGCAGGCGGCCCGACAGGTAAGGACATTTTCGAACTGCCGTTCGTTCTGGTTGAAACTTTCTTGCTGTTGTTCAGCTCCATCACCTACGGCATGGCGGCTATCGCCATGTACAAAAACAACAAAAGCCAGGTTATCTCCTGGCTGGCGTTGACCTGGTTGTTTGGTGCCGGATTTATCGGGATGGAAATCTATGAATTCCATCACCTGATTGTTAACGGCATGGGTCCGGATCGCAGCGGCTTCCTGTCAGCGTTCTTTGCGTTGGTCGGCACGCACGGTCTGCACGTCACTTCCGGTCTTATCTGGATGGCGGTGTTGATGGTGCAAATCGCCCGTCGCGGCCTGACCAGCACTAACCGTACCCGCATCATGTGCCTGAGCCTGTTCTGGCACTTCCTGGATGTGGTTTGGATCTGTGTGTTCACTGTTGTTTATCTGATGGGGGCGATGTAATGAGTCATTCTACCGATCACAGCGGCGCGTCCCATGGCAGCGTAAAAACCTACATGACAGGCTTTATCCTGTCGATCATTCTGACGGTGATTCCGTTCTGGATGGTGATGACAGGGGCTGCCTCTCCGGCCGTAATTCTGGGAACAATCCTGGCAATGGCAGTGGTACAGGTTCTGGTGCATCTGGTGTGCTTCCTGCACATGAATACCAAATCAGATGAAGGCTGGAACATGACGGCGTTTGTCTTCACCGTGCTAATCATCGCTATCCTGGTTGTAGGCTCCATCTGGATTATGTGGAACCTCAACTACAACATGATGATGCACTAAGAGCGGCGGTTATGATGTTTAAGCAATACCTGCAAGTAACGAAACCAGGCATCATCTTTGGCAACCTGATCTCGGTGATTGGGGGATTCCTGCTGGCCTCAAAGGGCCGCATTGATTATCCCCTGTTTATCTACACGCTGGTTGGGGTGTCACTGGTTGTGGCGTCGGGTTGTGTGTTTAACAACTACATCGACAGGGATATCGACAGAAAGATGGAAAGGACGAAGAATCGGGTGCTGGTTAAAGGCCTGATCTCTCCTGCTGTCTCGCTGGTGTACGCCACCTTGCTGGGTATTGCTGGCTTTATGCTGCTGTGGTTTGGCGCGAATCCGCTGGCCTGCTGGCTGGGGGTGATGGGCTTTGTGGTTTATGTCGGCGTTTATAGCCTGTACATGAAACGCCACTCAGTCTACGGCACATTGATTGGTTCGCTCTCCGGCGCTGCGCCGCCGGTGATCGGCTACTGTGCAGTAACCGGCGAGTTCGATAGCGGCGCAGCGATCCTGCTGGCTATCTTCAGTCTGTGGCAGATGCCTCACTCCTATGCCATCGCCATTTTCCGCTTTAAGGATTACCAGGCGGCAAACATTCCGGTACTGCCAGTGGTAAAAGGCATTTCGGTGGCGAAGAATCACATCACGCTGTATATCATCGCCTTTGCCGTTGCCACGCTGATGCTCTCTCTTGGCGGTTACGCTGGGTATAAATATCTGGTGGTCGCCGCGGCGGTTAGCGTCTGGTGGTTAGGTATGGCCCTGCGCGGTTATAAAGTTGCTGATGACAGAATCTGGGCGCGCAAGCTGTTCGGCTTCTCTATCATCGCCATCACTGCCCTCTCGGTGATGATGTCCGTTGATTTTATGGTGCCGGACTCGCATACGCTGCTGGCTGCTGTGTGGTAACAAAACCTCTCTATTAAAAAGGTGCTACGGCACCTTTTTTCTTAGCATTAGAATCATATCCCTCTCGAAATATTTACTAAAAAATCCGCATGTTTACCCCATTCGTTTGCCGCTTTACACTAGTCGCGAATTTAAAACAGAGGTGGTAATGAACGATTATAAAATGACGCCAGGTGAGCGACGCGCGACCTGGGGTTTAGGGACCGTATTCTCGTTGCGCATGCTGGGCATGTTCATGGTTCTGCCGGTTCTGACCACGTACGGCATGGCTCTGCAAGGTGCCAGCGAAGCATTAATCGGTATTGCCATTGGTATTTATGGTCTGACTCAGGCCGTTTTTCAGATTCCGTTTGGCCTGCTTTCCGACCGCATTGGTCGCAAACCATTAATTGTCGGTGGGCTGGCAGTGTTTGCCGCCGGTAGCGTTATCGCTGCGCTCTCTGACTCCATCTGGGGAATTATTCTGGGCCGGGCGCTACAAGGCTCCGGTGCGATTGCCGCTGCCGTTATGGCGCTGCTTTCCGATCTCACGCGCGAACAAAACCGCACCAAAGCAATGGCGTTTATCGGCGTGAGCTTTGGCATTACCTTTGCCATTGCGATGGTGCTTGGCCCGATCATCACTCACAAACTTGGGCTGCACGCGCTGTTTTGGATGATCGCTATTCTGGCAACAACCGGCATTGCGTTGACCATTTGGGTTGTGCCCAACAGTAGCACTCACGTACTTAATCGTGAGTCCGGAATGGTGAAAGGCAGTTTCAGTAAAGTGCTGGCGGAACCGCGGCTGCTGAAACTCAACTTTGGCATTATGTGTCTGCATATTTTGCTGATGTCGACGTTTGTTGCCTTGCCAGGGCAACTGCCTGATGCGGGGTTCCCGGCGGCTGAACACTGGAAGGTCTACCTGGCAACGATGTTAATCGCCTTTGGCTCGGTCGTGCCTTTCATTATCTACGCTGAAGTTAAGCGCAAAATGAAGCAAGTCTTTGTCTTCTGCGTTGGGTTGATCGTGGTTGCGGAAATTGTGTTGTGGAACGCACAAACGCAGTTCTGGCAACTGGTAGTCGGCGTGCAGCTTTTCTTTGTAGCGTTTAATTTGATGGAAGCCCTTCTGCCTTCACTTATCAGTAAAGAGTCGCCAGCAGGTTACAAAGGTACGGCGATGGGTGTTTACTCCACCAGCCAGTTTCTTGGCGTGGCGATTGGCGGTTCGCTGGGCGGCTGGATTGACGGCATGTTTGACGGTCAGGGAGTATTTCTCGCTGGCGCAATGCTGGCCGCAGTGTGGCTGGCAGTCGCCAGTACCATGAAAGAACCGCCGTATGTCAGCAGCTTGCGCATTGAAATCCCGGCGGACATTGCCGCAAACGAGGCGTTAAAAGTGCGTTTGCTGGAAACCGCGGGCGTCAAAGAAGTGTTGATTGCAGAAGAAGAACATTCAGCTTATGTGAAAATCGACAGCAAAGTGACGAATCGCTTTGAGGTTGAACAGGCAATTCGTCAGGCATAAAAAACGAGGCGAATTGCCTGCTGCGCTACGCTTACCAGGCCTACAAAGTTCTTGAGTTACAAATCGTTGTAGGCCGAATTAGCTGTTCATGCTGCATTCGGCATGAACAAAACGCACATTGTCGCGATTAATCGCGGAAGTTTTTGAACTGGAACGGCTGACCCAGATCGCCACCACGTACCATCGCCATGACAGCCTGCAAATCATCACGAGATTTACCCGTTACGCGGATCTCATCACCCTGAATTTGCGCCTGCACTTTCAGTTTGCTGTCTTTGATCATTTTGACGATTTTCTTCTGAGTCGCGCTCTCAATGCCCTGTTTCAGTTTCGCTTCCACAAACCAGGTTTTACCGCTATGAACGATATTTTCCGGTACATCCAGTGAACTGCCTTCAATGCCGCGCTTCAGCAGCTTGGCACGCAGAATATCCAGCAACTGATTGACCTGGAAATCGGACTCGCTCAACACTTTGATGGTTTTGCTGGCGTCGTTCAGCTCAAATGAGGCTTCAACATTACGGAAGTCAAAACGGGACTCCACTTCGCGGCTCGCGTTATCGACCGCGTTACGTGCTTCCTGAAGATCAACTTCAGAGACAATATCGAAAGATGGCATCTTTTCCTCTCCCTTCATTTTTGATGCGAAGCATAATACCTGCAAAGTTAAATAACCAACAGTCCTGCACCAGGACGTATCCCTTAATTGTGCATAGTCGCAACAGCATGCACAATTAAGGGATAGCCTTATTGAACACCCGGAGTGGTTGCGGGTGAGGAGGAACAATGAAAATTACCGTATTGGGATGCGGTGCCTTAGGGCAATTATGGCTTACAGCACTTTGTAAACAGGGTCACGAGGTTCAGGGCTGGCTGCGCGTACCACAACCTTATTGTAGTGTGAATCTGGTTGAGACAGATGGTTCGATATTTAACGAATCGCTGACCGCCAACGATCCCGATTTTCTCGCCACCTGCGATCTGCTCCTGGTGACGCTGAAAGCATGGCAGGTTTCCGATGCCGTCAAAAGCCTCGCGTCCACACTGCCTGTAACTACGCCAATACTGTTAATTCACAACGGCATGGGCACCATCGAAGAGTTGCAAAACATTCAGCAGCCATTACTGATGGGCACCACCACCCATGCCGCCCGCCGCGACGGCAATGTCATTATTCATGTGGCAAACGGAATCACGCATATTGGTCCGGCACGGCAACAGGACGGCGATTACAGTTATCTGGCGGATATTTTGCAAACCGTGTTACCTGACGTCGCGTGGCATAACAATATTCGCGCCGAGCTGTGGCGCAAGCTGGCAGTCAACTGTGTGATTAATCCACTGACCGCCATCTGGAATTGCCCGAATGGTGAATTACGTCATCATCCGCAAGAAATTATGCAGATATGCGAAGAAGTCGCGGCAGTAATCGAACGCGAAGGGCATCATACTTCAGCAGAAGATTTGCGTGATTACGTGATGCAGGTGATTGATGCCACAGCGGAAAATATCTCGTCGATGTTGCAGGATATCCGCGCGCTGCGCCACACCGAAATCGACTATATCAATGGTTTTCTCTTACGCCGCGCCCGCGCGCATGGGATTGCCGTACCGGAAAACACCCGCCTGTTTGAAATGGTAAAAAGAAAGGAGAGTGAATATGAGCGCATCGGCACTGGTTTGCCTCGCCCCTGGTAGTGAAGAGACTGAAGCCGTCACCACTATCGATCTGCTGGTTCGCGGCGGTATCAAAGTCACCACTGCCAGCGTCGCCAGCGATGGTAACCTGGCGATTACCTGCTCGCGCGGCGTGAAGCTGCTGGCGGATGCGCCGCTGGTCGAAGTAGCTGATGGCGAATATGACGTGATCGTGCTGCCTGGAGGCATTAAAGGCGCAGAGTGTTTTCGCGATAGCACCCTGCTGGTTGAAACCATTAAACAGTTCCACCGTTCCGGGCGTATCGTCGCGGCTATTTGCGCCGCACCAGCCACCGTGCTGGTCCCGCACGATATCTTCCCGATTGGCAATATGACCGGCTTCCCGACGCTGAAAGACAAAATACCCGCCGAACAATGGCAGGACAAGCGCGTCGTCTGGGATGCACGGGTAAAATTGCTGACCAGTCAGGGGCCGGGTACAGCTATCGACTTTGGTCTGAAAATTATCGACCTGCTGGTTGGGCGTGAAAAAGCCCATGAAGTGGCATCACAACTGGTGATGGCGGCAGGGATTTATAATTATTACGAGTAGTGTCGGATGCGGCAAACGTCGCATCTGACCAGATGCGACGTAAAAAACACAAATTACGGGCGATATACCTTCACATTGTTAAAGCCCTGCTCGCGCAGATAGAGCGCCTGCAGGCGGCTCATCACCCCGCGCTCACACCACAGCAGCCAGGTTTTGTTCTGGTCGAGATCGCCAAATTTGGTGCTCAGTTTATAGAACGGCAGAGAAACCACATCAATCCCTTCGACTTTCAGCGGCTTATCTTCCTGTTCATCGATAGAACGGATATCGAGGATCACGTCGTTCGGGCCGAAGCCATTGACGGTTTCCACTTCCACCACTTCCTGCTCGGTCTGCTGGGCGATTTCGCGGATATCAACGTTATTCGCTTCCTCAACCACTTTATCGAGAATGCTGAAGTCGAACTTCTCTTCTTCCGCTTCAATCTTCGATTTAACCGCTTTCACCGTCGGGCTTTTGGAGATCACACCGCAATATTCGGGCATCGTGCGGGCAAAGTCTTCAGTGCCAATCTGGCGAGCCAGGTTGATGATGTGCTCTTTGTCGTAAGAAATCAGCGGACGCAGGATCAGCGTGTCGGAGACGTTATCAATCAGGCGCAGGTTAGTCAGCGTCTGGCTGGACACCTGGCCCAGTGCTTCGCCAGTGACCAGCGCCTGTACACCGTAACGTTCAGCCACTTTAGACGCGGCACGCACCATCATACGTTTGAGGATAACACCCATCTGACCGTCGTCGATTTTCTCGAGAATTTCCCCGACGACAGGTTCGAAATTAATAGCGACAAAACGCACGCGGTGGGAGCTGCCAAAGCGGTTCCACAGATAATGCGCTACCTGACGCACGCCAATTTCATGCGCCGCGCCGCCGAGGTTAAAGAAGCAGTAATGCACGCGGCAGCCGCGACGCATCAACATATAACTGGAAACGCCGGAGTCGAAACCACCGGAAATGAGCGACAGCACATCTTCCTGGGTGCCGATCGGGAAACCGCCAATACCTTCGTAGCGGCCTTTAATCAGCAGGAGACGATCGTCTTCAACTTCCAGATGGACAGTCACATCCGGATTGGTCAGCTTCACGCGCGCGGATTCAATATGCTGATTTAAACCGCCGCCGACGTAACGTTCCACATCAATCGAGCTAAAATCATGTTTGCCACGGCGCTTCACGCGCACGCAGAAGGTTTTGCCTTCCAGCTGATCGCGATACTGAACCAACGCTTTCTCGAAAATATCGTGCATGTCGGTAAACGGCACGTCTTCGACTTCGAGAATATGGTGGATACCCGGAATACGGGTCAGGGCGTCGCGAATAGCCAGACGCTGGTTTTCATCTTTTGCGCGAACTTCGATGTTATCCCAGTGGCGGACGACAGCGAGCGTCTCATCATAGTGCTTTAAAACGTTACGAATGTTCCCGGTAAGGATTTTTATAAAGCGCAAGCGCACAGATTGGCTTTTGATGGTGATTTCCGGGAACAATTTAATGATAAACTTCATGGCGGCAATGGTTCGTTGGCAAGCCTTAAGCGACTTGTATAGGGAAAAATACAGCAGCCCACACCTGCGGCTGCATCCAGGCGCGGAAGTATACCACTAACATCGCTTTGCTGCGCACATCACCTTACCATTGCGCGTTATTTGCTATTTGCCCTGAGTCCGTTACCATGACGGGGCGAAAAATATTGAGAGTCAGACATTCATTATGCCGAAGAAAAATGAGGCGCCCGCCAGCTTTGAAAAGGCGCTGAGCGAGCTGGAACAGATTGTAACCCGTCTGGAAAGTGGCGACCTGCCGCTGGAAGAGGCGCTGAACGAGTTCGAACGCGGCGTGCAGCTGGCACGTCAGGGGCAGGCCAAATTACAACAAGCCGAACAGCGCGTACAAATTCTGCTGTCTGACAATGAAGACGCCTCTCTAACCCCTTTTACACCGGACAATGAGTAATGGACTTTCCGCAGCAACTCGAAGCCTGCGTTAAGCAGGCCAACCAGGCGCTGAGCCGTTTTATCGCCCCACTGCCCTTTCAGAACACTCCCGTGGTCGAAACCATGCAGTATGGCGCATTATTAGGTGGTAAGCGCCTGCGACCTTTCCTGGTTTATGCCACCGGTCATATGTTCGGCGTTAGCACAAACACGCTGGACGCACCCGCTGCCGCCGTAGAGTGTATCCACGCTTACTCATTAATTCATGATGATTTACCGGCGATGGATGATGACGATCTGCGTCGCGGTTTGCCGACCTGCCATGTGAAGTTTGGCGAAGCAAACGCGATTCTCGCTGGTGACGCTTTACAAACGCTGGCGTTCTCGATTTTAAGCGATGCCGATATGCCGGAAGTGTCGGACCGCGACAGAATTTCGATGATTTCAGAACTGGCGAGCGCCAGTGGTATTGCCGGAATGTGCGGTGGTCAGGCATTAGATTTAGACGCGGAAGGCAAACACGTACCTCTGGACGCGCTTGAGCGTATTCATCGTCATAAAACCGGCGCATTGATTCGCGCCGCCGTTCGCCTTGGTGCATTAAGCGCCGGAGATAAAGGACGTCGTGCTCTGCCAGTACTCGACAAGTATGCAGAGAGCATCGGCCTTGCCTTCCAGGTTCAGGATGACATCCTGGATGTGGTGGGAGATACTGCAACGTTGGGAAAACGCCAGGGTGCCGACCAGCAACTTGGTAAAAGTACCTACCCTGCACTTCTGGGTCTTGAGCAAGCCCGGAAGAAAGCCCGGGATCTGATCGACGATGCCCGCCAGTCGCTGAAACAACTGGCTGAACAATCACTCGATACCTCGGCACTGGAAGCGCTAGCGGACTACATCATCCAGCGTAATAAATAAACAATAAGTATTAATAGGCCCCTGATGAGTTTTGATATTGCCAAATACCCGACCCTGGCACTGGTCGACTCCACCCAGGAGTTACGACTGTTGCCGAAAGAGAGTTTACCGAAACTCTGCGACGAACTGCGCCGCTATTTACTCGACAGCGTGAGCCGTTCCAGCGGGCACTTCGCCTCCGGGCTGGGCACGGTCGAACTGACCGTGGCGCTGCACTATGTCTACAACACCCCGTTTGACCAATTGATTTGGGATGTGGGGCATCAGGCTTATCCGCATAAAATTTTGACCGGACGCCGCGACAAAATCGGCACCATCCGTCAGAAAGGCGGCCTGCACCCGTTCCCGTGGCGCGGCGAAAGCGAATATGACGTATTAAGCGTCGGGCATTCATCAACCTCCATCAGTGCCGGAATTGGTATTGCGGTCGCTGCCGAAAAAGAAGGCAAAAATCGCCGCACCGTTTGTGTGATTGGCGACGGTGCGATTACCGCTGGCATGGCGTTTGAAGCGATGAATCATGCGGGCGATATCCGTCCTGATATGCTGGTGGTTCTCAACGACAATGAAATGTCGATTTCCGAAAATGTTGGCGCGCTCAACAACCATCTGGCGCAGCTGCTTTCCGGTAAGCTTTACTCTTCACTGCGCGAAGGCGGGAAAAAAGTTTTCTCTGGCGTGCCCCCCATTAAAGAGCTGCTCAAACGTACCGAAGAACATATTAAAGGCATGGTAGTGCCTGGCACATTGTTTGAAGAGCTGGGCTTTAACTACATCGGCCCGGTTGACGGTCACGATGTGCTGGGGCTTATCACCACGCTTAAGAACATGCGCGACCTGAAAGGCCCGCAGTTCCTGCATATCATGACCAAAAAAGGTCGTGGTTATGAACCGGCAGAAAAAGACCCAATCACTTTCCACGCCGTGCCTAAATTTGATCCCTCCAGCGGTTGTCTGCCGAAAAGTAGCGGCGGTTTACCAAGCTATTCAAAAATCTTTGGCGACTGGTTGTGCGAAACGGCAGCGAAAGATAACAAGCTGATGGCGATTACTCCGGCGATGCGTGAAGGTTCCGGCATGGTCGAGTTTTCACGTAAATTCCCGGATCGCTACTTCGATGTGGCAATTGCCGAGCAACACGCAGTGACCTTTGCTGCGGGTCTGGCGATTGGTGGGTACAAACCCATTGTCGCGATCTACTCCACCTTCCTGCAGCGCGCCTATGATCAGGTGCTGCATGACGTGGCGATTCAAAAGCTTCCGGTCCTGTTCGCCATCGACCGCGCGGGCATTGTTGGTGCTGATGGTCAAACCCACCAGGGCGCTTTTGATCTCTCTTACCTGCGCTGTATTCCGGAAATGGTCATTATGACCCCGAGCGATGAAAACGAATGTCGCCAGATGCTCTATACCGGCTATCACTATAACGATGGCCCGTCAGCGGTACGCTACCCGCGTGGCAACGCGGTTGGCGTGGAACTGACGCCGCTGGAAAAACTGCCAATTGGCAAAGGCATTGTGAAGCGTCGTGGCGAGAAACTGGCGATCCTTAACTTTGGTACGCTGATGCCAGAAGCGGCGAAAGTCGCTGAATCGCTGAACGCTACGCTGGTCGATATGCGTTTTGTGAAACCGCTTGATGAAGCGTTAATTCTGGAAATGGCCGCCAGCCATGAAGCGCTGGTCACCGTAGAAGAAAACGCCATTATGGGCGGCGCAGGCAGCGGAGTGAACGAAGTGCTGATGGCCCATCGTAAACCAGTACCCGTGCTGAACATTGGCCTGCCTGACTTCTTTATTCCACAAGGAACGCAGGAAGAAATGCGCGCCGAACTCGGCCTCGATGCCGCCGGTATGGAAGCCAAAATCAAGGCCTGGCTGGCATAATCCCTACTCTACTCCTGCTATGCTTAACAAATTATTCATAGACTCTAAATAATTCGAGTTGCAGGAAGGCGGCAAACGAGTGAAGCCCCAGGAGCTTACATAAGTAAGTGACTGGGGTGAACGACAAATCCGCATGGAGCGGATTTGAACGCTGCTTGCAGCGGCCCTGTTAAGGGTGAGGCCCATGGATGGGCCGAATAACTCGCAGCCGCAGCACATGCAACTTGAAGTATGACGAGTATGGCAGGAGTGGCAGCATGCAATACAACCCCTTAGGAAAAACCGACCTTCGCGTTTCCCGACTTTGCCTCGGCTGTATGACCTTTGGCGAGCCAGATCGCGGTAATCACGCATGGACACTGCCGGAAGAGAGCAGCCGTCCCATCATTAAACGCGCACTGGAAGGCGGCATAAATTTCTTTGATACCGCCAATAGCTATTCCGATGGCAGCAGCGAAGAGATCGTCGGTCGCGCACTGCGGGATTTCGCCCGTCGTGAAGACGTGGTCGTTGCCACCAAAGTGTTCCATCGCGTTGGTGATTTGCCGGAAGGATTATCCCGTGCGCAAATTTTGCGCTCTATCGACGACAGCCTGCGACGTCTCGGCATGGATTATGTCGATATCCTGCAAATTCATCGCTGGGATTACAACACTCCGATCGAAGAGACGCTGGAAGCCCTGAACGACGTGGTAAAAGCCGGGAAAGCGCGTTATATCGGCGCGTCATCCATGCACGCTTCGCAGTTTGCTCAGGCACTGGAACTACAAAAACAGCACGGCTGGGCGCAGTTTGTCAGTATGCAGGATCACTACAATCTGATTTATCGAGAAGAAGAGCGCGAGATGCTGCCACTGTGTTACCAGGAGGGCGTAGCGGTGATTCCATGGAGCCCGCTGGCGCGGGGTCGTCTGACACGTCCGTGGGGAGAAACTACCGCACGACTGGTGTCTGATGAGGTGGGGAAAAATCTCTATAAAGAAAGCGATGAAAATGACGCGCAGATCGCAGAGCGGTTAACGGGCGTCAGTGAAGAACTGGGTGCAACACGAGCACAAGTTGCGCTGGCCTGGTTGTTGAGTAAACCGGGCATTGCCGCACCGATTATCGGAACTTCGCGGGAAGAACAGCTTGATGAGCTGCTGAACGCGGTGGATATCACCTTGAAGCCGGAACAGATTGCTGAACTGGAAACGCCGTATAAACCGCATCCGGTAGTAGGATTTAAGTAAATTTCGCTTTTCAGCCATTTTATCTGCTGAATTCCCCATCGTCTGCGATGATGGGGACAACGTACCTCCCATCATCTTCTGTAACCATAATCCACCTCTGCAAGAGAAATTCTTCGTGAATGAGTTTGCAGCTATTCATCATCTTCATCCCTTTGAGCGATTTTTGATAGTTTCTCCAGGTAATACTCCCTAAAACTGTCTTATTTAGTCAACGTAAGAGGATTACAATCATGATGAAAACTATCACCAAACAACCGATCCTGTTTACTGATGTACCGGTTGCAGATTTAAGAAACTCAATGAAGCACGATTTAAATCAAAATCTTATCGAAAGGCTATGGAACAAAATTCGTGATTTTTTTCTGGACAGTGATAAACAAAAGGCATTTAAATCGATTCATAAATACATCAATACATTGTCAGTTCTAAATTATAATTCAGCGTTAACTCCAGATCCCAATTTTAATATAGATGCATCGTCAGATTTAGACTCATATTTAAACCTGAAATTTGATAACCTCTCGCCCAAACAAAAGCAGACCACGCTTTGTTGTTTCTGGAATAAAATTGCATCCTCATTGCCAGAGCCATACAACAGCACCATCAAACATAACATTATTTTTTATAAAGTCGGAGAAAATCTGATGATGCGTGGAACTATCTCTATTGTTAACGAGGTAGTAAAGACTTATTCACTCCCAATAGAAAAGGATGACAATGGATATTACGATTTCAGCGGTCTATATCTAGCACACAGCAATATTTCCGGTAAAGATCCCAATAAAGATCCCGATAAAGATTTCGGTATAGATATGGGAAACTGTAACTGCTCAAATGTCAACTTCGAACATACTTATTTTGATGGCGTCAAGTTTACAAATGCGAATTGTACAAATGCTAATTTTAACAATTGTAGATTTAAGAAATGCGACCTAACAAATATGAATTGCACTGGCGCAATTCTTGATAATGCGATGATATATGGTAAAGAAAAAGAACCTGAGATGCAATATCCAGAAGCAGATCAAATAATACAAAGGATAACTTATCAGAAATCACATGGGAATGAAACGAAAGGGATGATTCTAACTAACTGCTCCTGTGTTAAAACCACTTTCAATTGGGCAGATTTATCAGAAAGTGATTGCCAAAATGTGGACTTTAGCGAGGCTAATCTTTCAAACACTATTCTTCCTGACATCGTCAGGATGAAAGACACGAAACTTTACCGTACCGACCTTTTTAATCCGATATTAAAAGCAGAAGCAGAATCAACAGAAGAAAAAGATATTAGCCCATTAGCAAAAATTATTCTTGACTATATTGAATCAGATAAAAACCCTGAGTCATTAAAATTTGATGAAAAATCAACAACCACTAAAATAATACAAGATATCGATAATTTTATTTTCTATAATCAGCATTTAAAGAGCATATTCAATCAAGCAATGAATCTTGAAGAAAAAATAAGCAGAAAAAAATACAATGAGATTTTTAACTATAAACAAGAACAAGCCAGGCAATATTTCATCGGCCAGTATAAAATAACAAAAAATGATTATTTAAAGAAAATACCTTTAACTGCACAATTAATTGCAAAATACAAAATGGATGATCAATTGGACCAACTTTTGGTTACCCGTGAAATTCAAGATGAAATAAAACAAAAGATTCAAGACAAAATAGATGAACTTTCTAAAAATTTATTCAACACTATAAACCAAACCATTAAGGATAATTTTGATGATATTTTTCGGCAACAGTCAGAATATATGAGTAATTATTATGAGTTCGTCGACTGACGATATTTCAGTGTCATTGAATTATGAGTGACAAAGTTACACCTTGAAATATCTCCGCATAATATATTCGGTGATGTCGGATTTTACTTTAACAGAGTGCCCCAAAATTGGGGCACTGTTCATTTATAAATCAAACCGGGTGGTCTGGAATCGACTACACCACCCGGTCAATGGCATCAAAGAATACCCAGCGGCCAATGATGACCGATAAAATACAGGATGCCAGCGGAGATCACCCCGGCGACAATATCATCTATCATGATCCCCATGCCGCCATGTACATTGCGGTCAAACCAGCGGATCGGCCACGGTTTCCACATATCCAGGATACGGAAAATCACAAACCCGGCGGCAACCCACTGCCAGTCATTGGTCGGCAGCGCCATGAGCGTGATCCACATACCAATAAATTCGTCCCAGACAATGCTGCCGTGATCGTGCACGCCCATGTCTTTCGCCGTTTGATGACAAAGATAGACGCCGATACAGATCCCCAGCATCACCACCAGCGAGTAGAGCTGCCAGGGCAAAAAGGTCATCAGATACCAGAAAGGGATCGCCGCCAGCGATCCCATCGTGCCAGGAACGATTGGGCTTAATCCACTTCCGAATCCAACAGCAAGCAGATGCCACGGATTACTCATCTTCAGGCGACTTTTCGCGACATCTTTATGGCGTGGCAAAATGGTCATATCCTTTCCAGTCTAACGTGACAGGTTCGCCGTCACGAATAAAACAAAGCCCTTCGATATCGGCGGTCATTTGCCCGATACAGGTAAACGGTACGCCCAGATGACCGAGAGCCACATCCAGCGCGCCACGGTTCAGTTCCGGCACCGTGAAACACAACTCGTAATCTTCACCGCCAGAGAGCGCCCAGCGCAACGCCTGTTCTGGCTCAACATGGCGAGAAAGCGCATCAGAAAACGGCAGCAATGCCAGATCAATACGTGCGCCGCAGTCGCTGGCTTTAACGATATGCCCGAGATCGGAAATCAGACCGTCAGAGAGATCGATAGCTGAATTTGCCAGGTCACGCAAAGCCTGCCCCTGTAAAATACGCGGCGACGGACGGAGATGACGTTTGATCAAGTAGTCCGCATCTTTAGCATCGGCAACCTGCAAACGGTTTTGCAAAATCGCCAGCCCGGCGGCGCTATCGCCCGGTGTACCGGTCACATAGATCCAGTCACCCGGTTTCGCCCCAGAGCGCGTTAAGGCTCGTCCCATCGGAACAAAGCCGTGGATACCCAACGTCATTGATAATGGCCCACGCGTGGTATCGCCGCCAATAAGTTGCATATCGTAATAATTGAGAAGATCAAACAAACTGTCGCTGAAGGACTCAAGCCACGCTTCGTCGACGTCCGGTAAGGTTAATGCCAGCGTCAGCCAGGCCGGATCGGCCCCCATCGCAGCCAGATCGCTTAGGTTCACCGCCAGTGCTTTATACGCCAGATCAGCAGGATCGATATCAGGGAGGAAGTGGTTGCCCGCCACCAGCGTATCAGTGCTGATCGCCAGGGTCTGTTTCTCGGGGATATTGAGAAGTGCGCAATCGTCGCCAATGCCCAGTTCGACATCAAGACGAGAACTTCTTACACGGTCAAAATAACGGGCAATCAGGGAGAACTCGCCACATGCCATACGTTATGCCTCAGCAGGTAAAAAAGAAAAGGCCGGCGATCGCGGAACGGTCTTCCGTGAATCTACCGGCCTGGATATCACTTTTTGTTAGGGCGAATCACAGGTGCTGCTTTATCGAGTACGCCGTTGACGAACTTATGGCTGTCTTCTGCGCCGAACGATTTCGCCAGTTCGATCGCTTCGTTAATGGCCACTTTGTATGGCACATCGCTACGTTTAGACAGCTCATACAGCGCAATGCGCAGTACTGCTTTTTCTACCTGGCCCAGTTCTTCCAGCAGGCGGGACAGGTATGGCTTCATCAGTCCGTCGAGGTATGCGGTGTTAGTCGCCACCCCGGCCAGCAGCTCACGGAAGTACAGGACGTCAACGTCTTTTACATCCTGTTCAGCCAGGAACTGGTATTCAACATCAGCGATGTCGTTCTGGGACAACTGCCAGGAGTAGAGCGCCTGGACGGCACACTCACGAGCGCGGCGACGAGCAGCAGGTTTCACGGATTTCCCCTTACTAATTTCAGGCCTTGATGGCTTTCAATACATTAATCATTTCAAGCGCGGTCAGTGCAGCTTCTGCACCTTTGTTGCCAGCTTTGGTGCCAGCACGTTCGATCGCTTGTTCAATGCTTTCAGTGGTCAGAACACCAAAAGCAACCGGAATTTCGCTGTCCTGGGCAACATGCGCCAGGCCGTTGCTTGCACCACCAGCGACATATTCAAAGTGGGCAGTGCCACCACGAATAACCGTACCCAGCGCAATCACCGCGTCGTATTTACCGGTTTTAGCCAGTGCACCCGCCGCCAGCGGCAGCTCATAGGCACCAGGCACCCAAACAACGGTAATGTTTTCATCTTTTACCTGACCGATACGTTTCAGTGCGTCAATTGCACCTTCCAGCAGGCTGTCATTGATAAAGTTGTTGAAACGCGCGATGGTGATGGCGACGCGAGCGTCCGGGGTAGCAACGTTAGCTTCAATAATGTTCATTTTCTTCCTTCGGGTTCGAGTATGGCCCCGCAGGGGGGCGGATTTTAGCATAATATTTCGTGCGCTGCTTCCCTTTCGAGCCGGGAGATCATGCACCCACTAAATGCAGGCAAACATCCGGGCCTACATGACGTATCTCTTTGAATTTAAATTGGGGGGCGTCGGCTAATTTCTCAAGTCCTGGCAGCGTGCATAATCCACGGGCGTCGTTGCCTAATAGTTTAGGTGCGATATAGACAATCAGCTCATCAACTAAACCCGCCTGTAGCAATGCGCCAGCGAGCGTTGGCCCCGCTTCCACCCAGATGCTGTTAATTTGCTGTTTACCCAGTTGCATCATCAGTACAACCAGATCCAGATGACCTTTATGCTCTGGAATCAGCAAGGTACGCACCGTTTCCGGCCACTCACGAGAATCTTCCTGCGTACGCGCGAACCAGGTTTCGCCGGGCTGCTGCACAATGCGATGTTCCGGCGTCACGCGATTTTGGCTATCAATCACAATACGTACCGGCTGGCGGAGATTGTGTTGCGGGTAGAGCCCCTGAGTTTGTTCATCCAGTTCAGACCAACGCACCGTTAAGGCCGGATCATCCGCCAGCACCGTGGCACTGCTGGTTAAAATGGCATGACTTTGTGCGCGCAGTCGTTGTACATCGAGTCGCGCCTGAGGCGAAGTGATCCACTGGCTTTCGCCACTCTCCATCGCCGTGCGACCATCAAGCGATGCGCCAAGTTTTAACTGAATATAAGGAAAGCCGGTGCGCATCCGCTTGAGAAAGCCTTTATTCAATTGCTCGGCTTCACTCATCATCAGGCCGTGGCTGACGTCAATACCAGCCTGTTGCAGGCGATATAGCCCTCGCCCAGCTACCTGCGGGTTAGGATCTTGCATCGAGGCAACCACGCGCGCCACGCCCGCAGCAATTAATGCATCACAACACGGTGGCGTACGACCATGATGGCTACAGGGTTCGAGTGTGACATACGCCGTTGCGCCTTTGGCTTTTTCGCCAGCCATGCGCAACGCGTGTACCTCGGCATGCGGTTCACCCGCTCGTTGGTGGTAACCTTCACCGACAATTTCGCCATCTTTGACAATGACGCACCCGACATTCGGGTTGGGATGCGTGGTAAAACGTCCTCGTTGCGCCAGCTTTAGCGCCCGCGCCATGTAATACTCGTCCTGCACGGCTTAGTCCTCCAGGCGCGCGATCTCTTCGCCAAATTCTTTGATATCTTCGAAACTGCGGTAGACAGAGGCAAAACGGATATAGGCGACTTTATCGAGCTTTTTCAATTGCTCCATCACCAGATTGCCAATCATCTTGCTCGGCACTTCGCGCTCACCGGTGGCGCGTAGCTGCGATTTAATATGATTGATTGCCATTTCGACGTCATCGGAACTCACCGGACGTTTTTCCAGCGCCCGCAGCATTCCGCTACGCAATTTCTCTTCATTAAACGGTTCACGCACGTCGTTGCTTTTTACAACACGCGGCATAACCAGCTCCGCCACTTCAAAGGTGGTGAAACGTTCATTACACACCAGACACTGCCGACGGCGGCGTACAGATGAGCCCTCGCCCACGAGACGAGAGTCAATTACCTTAGTGTCCACGGCGAAACAGAATGGGCAATGCATACGGCGTCCTGACCAGGTGGTTAACAGAAATCTATTTTACCCTGAACTGACGATACAACAAAGGCGCAACGCTTTTGAGATAAAGGATCGATGCTTTCGCTGCTTTTACCCTCTACCATTAGGCTAATTGCGACGAGAAAGGGACGACCTATGAATACTAACGTTTTTCGACTGCTCCTGCTGGGAAGCCTGTTCAGCCTTAGCGCCTGTGTGCAGCAAAGCGAAGTGCGACAGATGAAACACAGCGTCAGCACGCTGAACCAGGAGATGACGCAACTCAATAAAGAAACAGTCAAAATCACTCAGCAAAACAGGCTGAATGCAAAATCCAGCAGTGGGGTTTACCTTCTGCCTGGAGCGAAAACACCAGCAAGACTGGAAAGCCAGATCGGTACTTTACGTATGTCGCTGGTGAATATTACGCCTGATACAGATGGCACCACCCTGACGCTACGTATTCAGGGCGAGTCGAATGATCCCTTGCCCGCATTCAGCGGAACTGTTGAATATGGGCAAATTCAGGGAACAATAGACAACTTTCAGGAAATCAATGTGCAGAATCAATTGATTAACGCCCCTGCCAGCGTCCTCGCCCCCAGCGATGTTGATATTCCGTTACAGTTAAAGGGTATTTCTGTGGATCAGTTAGGCTTTGTACGTATCCACGACATTCAACCTGTTATGCAGTAAACGTATTGCGGGGCGATTTTGTGCGTCCCGCAACATCTTTTCCCGTCATTTTGTTACTCTGCTTACATCACCCAGATTGATAGTAAAAGTTTGCAACAAGGGTGAAAGTCAGTACAATCCCCGCCCGAATGTGTGTAAACGTGAACGCAATCGATTACGTAAATGATAGAACTGTGAAACGAAACATATTTTTGTGAGCAATGATTTTTATAATAGGCTCCTCTGTATACGAAATATTTAGAAACGCAATTTGCGCCTTTTTCACTCCCGCAAGGGATTTTCAAACAGTGGCATACATATGAAAAAAACATTACTGGCAGCCGGTGCGGTACTGGCGCTCTCTTCGTCTTTTACTGTCAACGCAGCTGAAAACGACAAACCGCAGTATCTTTCCGACTGGTGGCACCAGAGCGTTAACGTTGTCGGAAGCTATCACACCCGTTTCGGACCGCAGATCCGCAACGATACCTACCTTGAGTACGAAGCATTCGCTAAAAAAGACTGGTTCGACTTCTATGGTTATGCGGATGCGCCGGTATTCTTCGGCGGTAACTCCGATGCAAAAGGTATCTGGAACCACGGTTCTCCGCTGTTTATGGAAATCGAACCACGTTTCTCCATCGACAAGCTGACCAATACTGACCTTAGCTTTGGTCCGTTCAAAGAGTGGTACTTCGCGAACAACTACATTTACGACATGGGTCGTAATAAAGATGGTCGCCAGAGCACCTGGTACATGGGTCTGGGTACCGATATCGATACTGGCCTGCCGATGAGCCTGTCCATGAACGTCTATGCGAAATACCAGTGGCAGAACTATGGCGCAGCGAATGAAAACGAGTGGGACGGTTACCGTTTCAAAATTAAATACTTTGTGCCGATTACCGATCTGTGGGGCGGTCAGCTGAGCTACATCGGCTTTACCAACTTCGACTGGGGTTCCGATTTAGGGGATGACAGCGGTAATGCAATCAACGGTATTAAGACCCGTACCAATAACTCCATCGCTTCCAGCCATATTCTGGCTCTGAACTACGATCACTGGCACTACTCTGTCGTAGCTCGTTACTGGCACGACGGTGGTCAGTGGAACGACGATGCAGAACTGAACTTCGGCAACGGCAACTTCAACGTTCGCTCTACCGGCTGGGGTGGTTACCTGGTAGTAGGTTACAACTTCTGATGAATGAAATGCCGGATCTTGTATCCGGCATTTCAGTTTGTTAACAACGTGCGCTTTGTTCATGCCGGATGCGGCGTAAACGCCTTATCCGGCCTACAAAAGCACGTAAATTCAATACATTGCTGAGATTACGTTGGCCTGATAAGCGTAGCGCATCAGGCAATTTTGCGTTTTTATCACTTCTTCTTGTTCATCATCGCTTTCAGGTCAGCGAATGGGTTGTACTTCGCTTCACCGACATCTTTCTGCGCATCTTCCCCTGCGATAACGGTCGTACCATACTGATCTGCTTCGGTATATTTTGAATGCTCGTGATCGTGGCAATAAAGACACAATAACTCCCAGTTACTGCCGTCTTCCGGGTTATTGGTATGGTCGTGATCAATGTGGTGAACGGTAAATTCACGCAGGTTGGAATAAACAAACTCGCGAGAACAGCGACCGCAGACCCACGGATAGATTTTTAATGCTTTTTCGCGATAGCCGCTTTCTAACCGCGCATAGTTTTTTGGGATGATAGCCATGAAAAGTTACCTGGATGAAATGTAGGGTTACGCGCAGTTTCCCAAGATGCGGGGATTTTCGCAATCTCCATACATCAAAAAAAATCCCGATCTTCTGACCGGGATTTTCAACATCAACGGGAACTTGATTACGGCAGAATTGACGGCTGATCCGCCCCTTCTTTTTCCACTTTCTGCTGCAGCATGTGTTCGCGCTTCATACCCAGTTTCAGAGCCAGCGCCGATGCTACGTAGATGGAAGATGCAGTACCGATGGAAACACCAATCAGCATGGTCAGCGAGAAGCCTTCCAGTACCGGACCACCGAAGAGGTACAGCATCAGGATAACCATCAAGGTAGTACCGGATGTGATCAAGGTACGGTGCAGCGTCTGGGTCAAGGACACGTTAAAGATTTCGTAAGGCGTACCGCGACGGATCTTGCGGAAGTTTTCACGAATTCGGTCCGATACCACGATACTGTCGTTAAGCGAGTAACCAATAACCGACATCAACGATGCCACAATGGTCAGGTCAATCTCGATATGGAATAACGACAAAATACCCAGCGTAATGATAACGTCGTGCGCCAGCGCAATAACAACCCCTGCCGCCAGTCGCCACTCAAAGCGGAAACCTACGTACACGAGGATAGACAGCAGCGCCGCCATCAACGCCATCGCACCGGTTTGCGCAAGGTCTGCCCCCACGCTCGGACCGACGAACTCAATACGCTTCACTGCCGCATTCTGATTGGTGGATTCGTTAATCACCTTCAGAACCTGGCTGCCCAGCACCTGACCGCCGGTTTCGCCTTCAGCAGGCGGCATACGGACCATGATGTCGTGGCTGCTACCAAAGTTTTGCAGCATCGGCTCTTCAAAACCGGCTTTTTGCAATGCATCACGCATTACGTCAATTTCAGCCGGTTTTTCGAGCGTAATTTCGATAACCGTACCACCGGTGAAATCCAGCCCCCAGTTAAAGCCGCGCACGCCCATAATAACGATAGCGGCGATTAACAGCAGACCAGAGATGCCAAAAGCCCAGTAGTCCCAGCGCATAAAGTCATAGACTTTACGGCCGTGGTTTAGTTGTTCAACAGTATATTCCTGTGCCACATCGCACTCCTCAGATTGACAGCTTCTTGACGCGCTTGCCGCCATATAGCAGGTTTACGATGGCACGCGTACCGACAATCGCGGTAAACATCGACGTCGCCACACCGATACCGGTAGTAATCGCGAACCCTTTAATTGCCCCGGTACCCACTGCGTACAGGATGATGACTTTAATCAGCGTGGTGATGTTCGCATCGAAGATGGAACTGAATGCGCCACGATAACCTTCATCAATTGCCTGTTGAACAGTACGTCCGTTGCTCAACTCTTCTTTAATACGTTCGTTGATAAGTACGTTCGCATCGACCGCTACCGCAAGGGTTAAGACGATACCCGCGATACCTGGCATACTCAGCGTTGCGCCTGGCAACAGCGACATAATGCCGACAATCAAGATCAAGTTGGCAATCAGAGCACTGGTCGCAATCAGACCAAACTTCTTATAGAAGATGATCATGAACAGAATAGAAACCAGCAGACCGGCAAGGCAAGCCTCCAGCCCCTGCTCAATGTTCTGCATACCCAGGGTCGGGCCAATGGTACGTTCTTCAACAATCTGAATCGGCGCGATCAACGCACCGGCACGCAGCAGCAGTGACAGCTGACGGGCTTCGTTCGGGTTGTTGATGCCGGTGATACGGAAGCTGTTACCCAGACGAGACTGGATGTTGGCGATGTTAATCACCTCTTCCTGTTTCACCAGAACCGCACGACCATTTGCATCTTTCTTACCGCTGTCTTTGTACTCCACAAACAGGGTCGCCATCGGTTTGCCGATGTTGTCCTTGGTGAAGTTAGACATAATGTTACCACCAGCGCTATCGAGCGAGATGTTAACCTGCGGCTGGTTGTATTCGTCCTGGCTGGAAGTGGAGTCAGTGATATGGTCACCGGTCAGAATTACGCGTTTGTACAGCACAACCGGCTGACCTTCGCGGGTCTGTTTCACTTCAGAGTCGCCCGGTACGCGGCCGGAAGCCGCTGCGGCCTGATCAACGTTGGTGTTTACCAGACGGAATTCCAGCGTTGCCGTCGCACCCAGAATCTCTTTCGCACGCGCGGTGTCCTGAATACCTGGCAGTTCAACAACGATACGGTCAGCACCCTGACGCTGAACCACCGGCTCCGCCACGCCAAGTTGGTTTACACGGTTACGCAGGATATTGATGTTCTGCTGCACCGCATATTCACGCGCTTCACTCAGGCGAGCATCGCTCATTACCGCACGCAGCTGGTTGTTACCCTGGCTGCTAATCACCAGGTCCGGATGACGCTTGCTCAGATACGCAATGGCTTCATCACGAGCTTTAGCATCGCGGAAAGTGATGCTCAGGCCGTAGTTATTTTCTTTACGAACGGTGGTATACGGGATGCCCTTTTCGCGCAGGTCGCTGCGCAGGCTATCGATATTTTGTTCCTGGAGTTTGCCAAGCGCGGTGTCCATATCCACTTCCATCAGGAAGTGAACGCCGCCACGCAGGTCAAGGCCGAGCTTCATCGGCTCAGCGTGAATAGCTGCCAGCCAGCGCGGCGTTGCCGGGGCAAGGTTAAGCGCCACGACGTATTTGTCACCCATAACGCCCATTAATGCTTCACGAGCGCGCAGTTGGGTGTCAGTGGAGTCGAAGCGCGCAAGAATAGCGCCCTCTTCCAGTGCCACAGACTTAGCAGTTATTTTTTCTTCTTGTAACGTTTTCTGGACCTGGATCAGCGTTTGCTCACTGGCGGCGACTCCGCGCGCACCAGTGATCTGAACAGCCGGATCCTCACCAAACAGGTTGGGAAGCGCATACAGCAGACCGATGACAATCACCACGATCAGCATGACGTACTTCCACAAAGGATAACGGTTTAACACGGCAATTCCCTTAGGGAAAAATTTTAATTACAGCGCCTTCATGGTGCCTTTCGGCAGGACGGCAGCTACGAAGTCACGTTTAATAACTACTTCAGTGGTGTCATTCAGCGCGATAGCAATGTAGCCGTTTTCCGCTACTTTGGTTACGCGACCAACCAGGCCACCGTTCGTCAGAACTTCATCACCTTTGGCAATGGAGTCCATCAGCTTTTTGTGTTCTTTGGTGCGCTTCTGCTGTGGACGCAGGATCATGAAATAGAAAATCAGACCGAATACCACCAGCATCAAAATCAAAGACATCGGGCTACCTTGCGCCGGTGCACCCGTTGCCGCTACCGCATCAGAAATAAAAAAGCTCATTAAATTTCCCTCATTATTAATATTAATCAACGTTCAAAGGTGGTACTTCTCGCCCCTGACGCTGGTAAAAATCAGTTACGAAGCTCTCTAATTTACCCTCTTCAATAGCCTTGCGTAAACCCGCCATCAAACGCTGGTAGTAACGAAGGTTATGAATAGTGTTGAGTCGCGCGCCTAATATTTCGTTGCAACGGTCGAGATGATGCAAGTAAGCGCGTGAATAATTGCGACAGGTGTAGCAATCACACTCAGGATCGAGTGGGCCAGTATCGCTCTTATACTTCGCATTGCGGATTTTCACCACGCCATCGGTCACGAACAAATGACCATTTCGGGCGTTGCGGGTTGGCATTACGCAGTCAAACATATCGATACCGCGACGCACGCCTTCAACCAGGTCTTCTGGTTTACCAACGCCCATCAGGTAACGCGGTTTGTCTGCCGGAATTTGCGGGCATACATGCTCCAGAATGCGGTGCATATCTGCTTTCGGCTCACCCACAGCCAGACCGCCGACAGCGTAGCCATCAAAACCGATATCTACCAGACCTTTAACAGAAATATCACGTAAATCTTCGTAAACACTGCCCTGAATGATACCAAACAGCGCATTTTTGTTTCCGAGACTGTCAAAACGCTCACGGCTACGCTTCGCCCAACGCAGAGACATCTCCATGGAGCGTTTTGCGTAATCCCAGTCAGCAGGATACGGCGTACACTCATCAAAGATCATGACGATATCCGAACCAAGATCGTACTGAATCTCCATCGACTTTTCCGGGTCGAGGAAAATCGGGTCGCCGTTGATCGGGTTACGGAAGTGAACGCCCTGTTCGGTGATTTTACGAATATCACCAAGGCTGAAGACCTGGAAGCCGCCGGAGTCGGTAAGGATTGGTCCTTTCCACTGCATAAAATCGTGCAGATCGCCGTGCAGTTTCATGATTTCCTGGCCCGGGCGCAGCCACAGGTGGAAGGTGTTACCGAGAATAATTTGTGCGCCAGTGGCTTCAACTTCTTCCGGCGTCATCCCTTTTACGGTGCCGTAGGTGCCAACAGGCATAAAACAAGGCGTTTCCACTACGCCACGATCAAAGACCAGGCGGCCACGGCGTGCGCGACCGTCGGTGGTGTCCAGTTCAAATTTCATTTTTTCTCCACTACGTCAGAAAAACAGTCCAACGTTTTAAACCAGCGCCGCGGAATTACTCCCCGACGCGCTCATTAATTGCCTGCGGATTGTACGTGATAAACATCGCATCACCGTAACTAAAAAAGCGATATTTCTCTTCTACCGCTGCTTTATAGGCGTTCATGGTGTGTTGATAACCGGCAAAGGCCGAAACCAACATAATCAGCGTCGACTCTGGCAAGTGGAAGTTCGTCACCAGCGCATCGACCACTTTGTACTGAAAGCCCGGATAGATAAAGATTTGGGTGTCGTCAAAGAACGGTTCGATGAGATCGTTTTTCGCCGCCTGAGCCGCGCTTTCCAGTGAACGTACTGAGGTGGTGCCAACCGCAATCACCCGGTTACCGCGCGCTTTCGCCGCCAGTACCGCGTCTACCACATCCTGCGGTACTTCAGCGTATTCCGAGTGCATGATGTGATCTTCAATGGTGTCGACGCGCACCGGCTGGAAGGTGCCCGCACCAACGTGCAGGGTGACGAACGCCATCTCCACGCCTTTGGTGCGTAATTTTTCCAGCAAAGGTTCGTCAAAATGCAGACCAGCGGTCGGGGCTGCAACCGCGCCCGGTTTTTCGCTATAAACGGTTTGATAAAGTTCGCGGTCAGCGTCTTCGTCCGGACGGTCGATATACGGCGGCAGCGGCATATGGCCGATGCTGTTGAGGATATCCAGTACCGAACGATCATCATTAAATTCAACTTCAAACAGTGCGCCGTGGCGCGCGGTCATTGTTGCGTTGATACTTTCGTCATCGCCCAGTAACAGTTCTGCGCCAGGTTTTGGCGCTTTCGAGGCGCGAATATGCGCAAGAATGCGTTTGTCGTCGAGCATCCGCTCAACCAGCACTTCAATCTTGCCGCCGCTGGCTTTACGCCCAAACAGGCGCGCCGGGATCACGCGAGTATTATTAAAAACCAGAAGATCGCCGGGGTTGAGCTTATCGAGTAAATCGGTGAAAGTACCGTGCGTCAGCGCGCCCGTCGGCCCGTCCAGCGACAGTAAACGACAGCTACTGCGTTCAGGCATGGGATAGTGGGCAATCAGGGATTCGGGCAATTCAAAGGAGAAATCGGTAACGCGCATGACACTGACTCAGACTAAAATAAGAGGCGGATAGTCTAGTGCCGGGGCGCTCTCCCTGCAACCTTTACCCTCCTTGATGGATGACATAATCTATACACAAAATCATTCAAGATGCATCGAGATGGCAACTGAATGAGTCCCCAGGAGCTTACATTAAGTAAGTGACTGGGGTGAGTGAAGGCAGCCAACGAAGAGGCAGTTTGAAGGATGAAGTGTATATGAATTTTTTAGCTCACCTGCATCTAGCTCACCTGGCGGAAAGCTCGCTTTCTGGCAATTTACTGGCTGATTTCGTACGCGGAAATCCTGAAGAAAGTTTTCCGCCCGACGTCGTGGCTGGCATTCATATGCATCGGCGCATTGATGTACTAACCGACAATCTGCCGGAAGTCCGCGAAGCACGGGAATGGTTTCGTAGTGAAACCCGCCGCGTTGCGCCTATTACCCTGGATGTCATGTGGGATCACTTTCTTTCCCGCCACTGGTCGCAGCTGTCGCCGGACTTTCCGCTACAGGAATTTGTCTGTTATGCCCGCGAACAAGTGATGACGATTTTGCCGGACTCACCGCCGCGCTTTATCAATCTGAACAACTACTTATGGTCAGAGCAGTGGCTGGTGCGCTATCGCGATATGGATTTCATCCAGAACGTGTTAAACGGCATGGCAAGCCGTCGGCCACGTCTGGATGCCCTGCGTGACTCCTGGTACGATTTAGACGCCCATTACGATGCCCTGGAAACCCGCTTCTGGCAGTTTTATCCGCGGATGATGGCGCAGGCGTCACGCAAGGCGCTCTGAAACTTCAAGCTCCGGCGTCACTATTTTTTAGCATTCGCATCCAGCGGAGCGGCATAACAACTGTAAGAAAAACATTCGCTGGAATGATTGGCGATATCTTTAAAGTTGCTTTCAGCAACCCCCTCGAACATGAGTACCGTTCTGGACAACTCTCCGTTGTCATTTATATGTGGAAAATCAAATTGTGTACTGAATCGCCATACATCTGTCTTTTCTGGCTCGCTGTTCACAGAGATACGTCGATGGAAGACTCCTCCTGAAAACGTGCGCCAGAACAATTGTTGATCAAAATCTTGTAATATCGCAGACTTAGATGCTATTTGACGTAGTAAACCTGCATACCGTGGACTGCCATTACGAGCAACATTATGCAAACCCTGACTAAAAGCATCAAACAAACAATAGATGTGATCACTAGTGAAAAAAGGTCTTAATTTTTTTTGTTCTTCATCGCTGTAATCCAGGAGCATCTCATTGATTTCTTCCGGTGAGAATTTTAAGACAAAATTATCCTCAGGATTTGTTTCTTTCTTGTTTTTTTCACTATTCTTCTCCTCAATGGTCTTCACATTTTGTTTCGCAATTTTTTCCGCATTTTCTTCCTCAGTTTTTTTCGCAATTTTTTCCGCAATTTTTTCCCGAGTTTTTGATTTTAGACTAACACCATCGATGTCAACCGGTGTTGTTTTCAGATCTCTCTGCGCGTCTTTCAAATTTGTCTTATAGAGATCGGGCACTTTATCGGCAGATAAGTATCCGAATGAAGAAATCTGGTGTGTACGCATGGGGGGCTGTTCACAAAGCATCGAGGCTATATCGTCTTTAAACTCTTTTACATTAAAGTTATCGGCATTAACCTTCCCTGTTATAAACCCCGCATCGGCAATTTTCTTCTCTAATTGTTTTGTACGTTTAGAATAATAAGCGTTGTTATCATAAAACTTTTCAAGAAGGGCCCACTCCTCAAGCTGCCTTATGTGATTTTTCAACTGTTGATGATCTATTTTATATTCATGTGTACTAGAATCATTTTGGTTGCAAGAGTTACAGATTTTTAAGCATAATTTTCCATCAGATTTATCATCTATGGTATCAGTGAAAATATAGGACACTTCAATACTCTGCCCGTTCTTATCAGTCATCTCATATGACCATTGCCCCGTTCGTTTCGCATTCTTAATGAGTTCGATGGACTCTACAGGACAACCATGAAGAATGGGCAGAATTTTATCAGGATGCTTAATGAGTAAAATTATTATATTTACAATATTTGAAAAGAAATCTTTGCTATTTTTTATTTCATCGATTTTTTCCGCTGAAATGTTTACTAAGTTTTCATTTCCGGAAATGAAAAGCAATTTGCCATGGGGGCTTTTTTTAAATTGTTCTTCTGTTTTAGAAAAAACATCCTCTTTAAAAGGTGGCAACTCAGTACCAGTAATAAACGGTTTTAATAAATTCGAATTTGAAATTGTCATATCTTTGCTCCACTACAGGGTTATCCTGGAGCATGTTGTACATAACATCATGGGCAAAGAATACCAAAAATCGCTCATATCGATCGGGACAAATATTTAACAAATTCAGCCCTGACATTGAGCAGCTTTTTTGCGCTGCGTAGTGTCAGGGCTGGTGACTAACGACGTAACAAATAAAACAGATGCTTTAGTTCATCCACACCGTAGCCGAAATGGCAGGCAAAGCCAGAATCCCGTCTGTCAGTTGCCCATGGCCTTCTTTGCGTTGCCATTGCACGACATTAAGAAACGGTGACGCGGGTAGCACCACTTCACAGGCCTCGCCACGGTTGATTGCCACCAGTATACGCTGCTGATTCAGCACGCGGACAAATACCACCACGTTATCTTCCGCATACAGCACCTGACAGCCGCCACGACGCAGCGCCTGACTTTTCTTACGCAGCGCAATCATTCGCTGGTACAACGCGAATAACGCCGTATCCTGCTTTTCCACCTGCCAGGGGAACGGCTTACGGCAAAACGGATCGTTTTTACCATCCAGTCCCACTTCATCACCGTAATAAATGCACGGTACACCAGGCCAGGTGAACAACCAGACCACCGCCAGCGGCAGGCGCGCAATATCCCGACCGAGCAGCGTTTTAAATCGCGCAGTATCGTGGCTATCGAGCTGATTAAACATACGCAGTTGCTGTTGATGAGAAAGTCCGGCGCGGTAATTATCCATCCAGGCCATACAGGTTTGGGCGTCAATTTGCTGCGGATCATAAGAGATGTCGGTATTGGCAAGAAATCCCCACAACGGGAATGTGAAGCCGCGATAGTTCATGGCGGCATCTTCCACATCGGCCTGTAACCATTGCCGTGCATCGCCAAAATGCTCTCCAACTATATACGCTTCCGGCTGGGTTTCTTTCGCCGCTTCGGTGATCCCGGCAACGTGCTGCAAATTATTGCGCGCCCCACCCGCTTCCCCCAGCATATGCACCACATCCAGCCGCCAGCCGTCCATATTCCACGGCGCTTTCAGCCAGTGGCGGACGATACTGTCTTCCCCACGATAAATTTCATTCACCAGACTTTCCGACTGATAATCCAGTTTCAGCAAGCTGGCATAGCCCAGCCAGTCGAGCGCCGTGCCATCGTCACTAAACGAGTACCAGTTGCGCCAGGGCGATTCGGGGTTGTGACAAGCACCACCCGTCCCGCGATTGTGTCTGTCAAACCAGGCATGGGAATCGCCACTGTGGTTAAACACGCCGTCCAGCACCAGCCGCATTCCCAGCTGCTGCGTATTGTGTCGCAAACGCAACAACGCCCCATCACCGCCAAACTGCGGATCGACATGGCGATAATCCTCGGTATCGTATTTATGTACGCTGGGAGCTTTAAACACCGGATTGAGATACAGCGCCGTCACGCCGAGCTTTTTCAGATATGGCAGTTTTTCGCTTATCCCGTCCAAATCGCCGCCATAGAACGTTGATCCGCCCGCCTGCGCCGTGACCGGTTCATCCCAGTCACGCAATATGATCTCTTGTCCGGCTGCGTGATGGTAATAGACATGATCCTGTTCAGCTTCACGAGGAAGACTACGGGCGAAACGATCAGGGAAGATCTGATAAAAAATCTGATCCGCAGCCCATTGTGGGCCGATATCCGGGACATCGACGGCAAACTGCTCCAGTCGTGCCGGCGGCATTCGGCTGAAGCCCTGCGGTGTAAACCAACGCTGGCGATCGTGCCACAGCAATTTGAAACTATAACGCCGCCGAGGTAGTCCGCTGGAGAGATCGATCGCCGCCCGCCATGCGGTAACGCCAGGCTGCGGCTGACTGCGCTGCTTATGCATCGGTACTGACGTTTCTTCGTTGTCGTGTTCTGTGCGCAGCATAATGCGCTGCGGTGGGTCTTCGCCCGTCAGCCACAGCGTAATGAGCAGTTGATCTTTGCTTTGTTTAACAAATGGGGGCACCGGCAGGTGCCATGCATTTAACATCATAATTCCCCTGTGATGAAAATCTGATCACCTTGCCATAGCCTAATGCAGGATCACTCATCATCTGAAGGATATTTGGGGGAGGAGGACGGGGGCGGATAACTTTCGGAATAGCCGGATCAGGATTTCCTCCTGAACCGGCTTACAGAACGCAAGTATTACTGGTTTTCAGCCAGCTGACGATCGTGGCGGCGTTTAAACATCCAGCCAATCAACAGCACAACAATCCACGCGAAACCGACATACAGCGAGATACGCGTATCCGGGTGATAACCAATCAACCCGATAATAAAGAGCAGGAAAATCAGCCCGCCGATGGTCGTTGCTACCCCACCCGGCACTTTAAATTTCAGCGCCTTAACTTCTTCTGGCGGCAAACGGCGACGGAAGGCAATTTGCGACAGCAGGATCATAATCCACACCCACACCGTGGCGAAGGTTGCCAGCGAAGCGATCACCAGGAAGACGTTTTCCGGCATGATGTAGTTCAGATACACAGCAAACAGCAGCGCGGTAGTCATCACCAGCACCGTAACCCACGGAATACCACGACGCGAGGTTTTGCTGAAAATTTTTGGCGCGCTGCCCTGCTCTGCCATACCGTGGAGCATACGGCCTACGCCAAATACGTCACTGTTAATTGCCGACAGCGAAGCGGTCAGCACAACAAAGTTAAGAATGCTGGCGGCAAAGGTAATGCCCATATGCTGGAACGTCAGTACGAACGGGCTACCGGCAGTGCCAACCTGATTCCACGGGTAGATAGACATAATGACGAACAGCGTACCAACATAGAACACCAGAATACGCATCGGCACGGAGTTAATCGCACGCGGAATCGATTTCTCAGGATCTTTCGCTTCACCGGCAGTAATCCCGATAATTTCGATCCCACCGTAAGCAAACATCACCATTTGCAACGACATCACCATCCCAAGCCAGCCGTTACTGAAGAAGCCGCCGTTGCTCCACAGGTTATGAATACCGGTCGGTTGCCCGCCGTTGCCAATCCCCCAGATGATGATGCCGAAACCGGCAACAATCATGATGATGATAGTGGCGACTTTAAAGAACGAGAACCAGAACTCCAGCTCACCGAATACCTTCACGCTCATCAGGTTTACGGCGCAAATGATCAGCACCACGCTCAGTACCCAAATCCAGTGCGGCACCGTCGGGAACCAGACACCCATATAGATACCAAAAGCGGTCACATCGGCGATGGCGACAATAAGGATTTCAAAGCAGTAGGTCCAGCCGGTAATGTAACCTGCCAGCGGTCCGAGGTTTTCCTGCGCATAACGCGAGAAAGAGCTGGCGGCCGGGTTATGTACCGACATTTCCCCCAGCGCGCGCATAATGATATACGCCGCGACACCACCGATAATATAGGCCAACAACACGCTCGGACCGGCCATTTTGATGGCGTCTGCCGAACCGTAAAACAACCCGGTGCCAATTGCTGAACCCAGTGCCATAAAGCGTATGTGGCGGGTACTTAGCCCACGCTTTAGCTTGTTCTTACTTTCCATCAATTCCTAACCCATCAACACAATAAAAAACCACGGGGCATCGCAGCCCCGTGGTTAAAACAAATGTTCAGTGATTTAGTGAGCGCTGGAGGTCACCTGACGACCTGCCGCGCGATCCCAGATAATGGCCAGAACCACCATCACCACTGTTGGCATTAACCACGCCAGACCTTGTTCGGCCAGCGGTAAACGCTGCGCCCAGGACGGTAAGATATCGCTGAATGCAGATGCTTTGATCCCGTCGAGAATACCAAAAAGCAGGCTGATAAACATCGGCGGAGCAATCACGCGGGACGAATTATGCCACCATGAGCGTGTAAAACTTAATACAACCAGTGCGATACACGGCGGATAAATGGCGGTCAGCACCGGTACAGAGATCTGAATCAGCTGACTCAAGCCGAGGTTAGACACCACCATCGAGAAGCCGCCGAGGATAAACACCAGCGTACGATAAGAGAGCGGTACGTACTGGGCAAAGAATTCTGCACAAGCACAGGTCAGGCCAACTGCCGTTACCAGGCAGGCGATGAAGATTAACGCCGCCAGCAGGAAGCTACCGCCGCCGCCAAAGGTGTGCTGAACGTAAGCATGCAGAATAGCAGCGCCGTTTGCAGACTGATCGACCAACGACGCGCTGTCTGAACCCAGACGGAACAGTGCCAGGTACAGCAGAGTAAGACCAACCCCCGCCATCAGGCCAGCCCAGACGGTATAACGGGTCAGCAGACGCGCTTCAGTAACGCCACGAGAACGCGCCGCGTTAACAATAACGATACCAAATACCATCGCGCCCAGCGTATCCATGGTCAGATAGCCGTTGACGAAGCCGTTAGAAAACGCAGCGTTTTGATAAGCCTCAGTCGCCGTGCTGATAGAACCCGCCGGCCAGACAATCGCGGCAACAGACAGGATGACCAGCGCGATAATTTTCAGCGGCGCAAGGAAGTTGCCCACGGTATCCAGCAGTTTGCCCGGATAGAGCGAAACCAGAATAACGATAGCGAAATAAACCAGGCTGTAGATAAACAGCGGCAGTGCGGAATCACCCGTCAGCGGCGCAATCCCCACTTCAAAAGAAACGGTAGCTGTACGCGGCGTAGCGAACAGCGGCCCCACCGCCAGGTAACACACCGTTGCCAGCAGTACGCCAGCAACTTTACCGATTGGCGTGCTGAGGCTGTCAACACCGCCGCCAACTTTTGCCAGCGCCACCACCGTTAATACCGGCAGGCCAACGGCAGTAATGAGGAAGCCGAATGCCGCAGTCCAGACGTGTTCGCCTGCCTGTAAGCCGACCATTGGAGGGAAAATAATGTTACCTGCGCCGACGAACAACGCAAATGTCATAAAGCCCAGAGCGATGATATCGCGCGATCTTAATTGATGGGTCATAAATCATACTGCCTGTGGATGTGGTGTTGTAACGTTAAATTTTTGTGCCAATCCCTGGGGATGATACAGCGGTATATTTAAACAATATTAGCGGGAAATACTCCCAACCAGGCGCGGCGAAGAATAGTTTTTCGATTTACCGCGTTAATGCAGTCAGTATGACAGCACCTGAAGCGCAATTTAAACGCTTATAACGTTTTAAAGCAAGAAGGGATCTAAAAACCAGAGGTATATAGCGATAAGAAATCACCAACCAGTATAAAACACTATTTCCGTGAAAAATACATGGCTAATCATGCGAACAAAAAATCACCAACCGCTGTAAAATCTAACGCCCGTATTTTGACTGCAAAGAAAATAAGCCAGCATTGGCTGGCTTATGGCAATAAAAGATGACAAAGGCGGATTAATCGCTGTTTTTGGCAATTAAACGTTCCGGGATAACAAAGCTGAAACGTGTTCCTTTTCCTACTGTACTCTCAATATTCAGGCGACTTTCGTGATGATTCACCGCATGTTTCACGATCGCTAACCCTAATCCGCTACCGCCGGTTTGCCGGGAACGCGCTTTATCAACGCGATAAAAACGCTCGGTCAGGCGCGGAATATGCTCCAGTGCAATGCCCGGTCCGTTATCTTCAACGCTAAATTCGGCACCGTGCGGCACTCGCTGCCAGCGTACGGTGATATGCGTGCCTTCCGGCGTATGATTTACGGCGTTATAGACCAGGTTCGAAATCGCACTGCGTAGCTGATCTTCGTTGCCAGACACCTTGAGGCCGTTATCTATCTCAAAGGTAAACGTCTGTTTTTTCTGACTCAGAGTCTGAGCCTCGCGCTCAACGACGCGCAGCATCATCGGCACATCAACCTTTTCATTGAGCAACTGCGTCGGTGCGGCTTCTATTTTCGACAGCGTCAGCAATTGCTTCACCAACCCTTCCATCCGCTGGGTCTGCTCGCGCATGGTGTGCAACGCTTTTTCACGTACCGCGCCTTCCAGCGGTTGCTCATCCATCATCTCCAGGTAACCCTGTAACACGGTCAATGGCGTACGTAACTCATGGCTCACGTTGGCAAAAAAGTTACGCCGCGCCCCTTCCAGTTGATGCATTTGCGTGACATCACGCGCCACCATCAGCAACTGTTTGTGGGTATAAGGCATGACGCGAATTTCCAGATGCCGCCCGGTGTTGAGCACCAGATTAAGCGGGCGAGAAAAATCACGCGTTTTCAGATATTGCGTAAACTCCGGGTAACGCAGCAGGTTAAGGATGTTCTGCCCGTTATCTTCCGGCCAGCGCAAACCAAGAATCTGTTGCGCCAGACCGTTACACCAGAAAATACCGCCCTCTTCCGTGGTCAGCACCACTGCGTCGGGTAGCGACTCCGCGCCGCTACGAAAGCGTTTAATCAGATTGCCCAGTTCACGGCGGCGTTTTTTATTTCGCAGCTGCATCTGGTGTAAGCCGTATAGCAGCGGTTCCCAGCTACCACGTCCCGGTGGCGGGGTCATACTACGATCCACCCACAGCCACCATGAAAGGCGCAATAAATTCCAGAAATGCCAGATAAGCAGTCCTGTTACCGATGCCAGCAAAAACCAGGGCAGGTAACCAAAAAATGCACCCAGGATGAAAGCCGGGAGGCAGCAAAGTAGCAGCTCCAGCACCAGCCTTTTCCACGACAGCCGTTCCAGCACGTAAGATACTCCAGTTAAGAAATCATAAGCCCTGCTCTGCGTCCGATGAGCAAGGCGTTAAAAGCGGGTTGAAAAACGATATCCTGTACCGCGCACGGTCTGCACCATGCGGTCATGCCCGCCGGGCTCCAGTGCTTTACGCAGGCGACGAATGTGGACATCGACCGTACGATCTTCCACATACACGTTGGTTCCCCAGACGTGGTTTAACAGCTGCTCGCGGCTGTACACGCGCTCAGGATGCGTCATAAAAAAGTGCAGCAGTTTAAATTCTGTCGGCCCCATCTCCAGTGGCTCTTCGCCCGCCATCACCCGGTGAGATGTCGGGTCGAGGCTTAGCCCCTGCATCTCGATCACCTCTTCCACCGCCATTGGCGAAATACGGCGCATTACCGCTTTGATTCGCGCCACCAGCTCCTTCGGCGAAAACGGCTTGGTGATATAGTCATCCGCGCCGGTTTCAAGGCCGCGCACGCGATCTTCTTCTTCCCCTCTGGCGGTCAACATCACCACTGGAATATCCCGGGTCATCGACTCGCGCTTGAGGTGTTTGATGAACTGGATACCGGAGCCGCCAGGTAACATCCAGTCAAGGAGAATTAAATCCGGCCAGGGTTCATTCAGTTGATTCACAGCACTGTCATAATCTTCCGCTTCGACCGGCTGAAAGCCATTTTGTTCGAGCACGAAGCAGACCATTTCGCGAATTGGAGCTTCATCTTCTACGACCAGAATACGTCTCGCCATGATTTGCCCTGTTGTAATAAATAGGTTGCGATCATTAATGCGACGTCATTATGCGTCAGATTTATGACAGATTTATGAAAAGCTCGTCGCACATATCTTCAGGTTATTGATTTCCGTGGCGCAGAAAAAAGCAAATGGCACATCTGTTTGGGTATAATCGCGCCCATGCTTTTTCGCCAGGGAACCGTTATGCGCATCCTTCACACCTCAGACTGGCATCTCGGCCAGAACTTCTACAGTAAAAGCCGCGAAGCTGAACATCAGGCTTTTCTTGACTGGCTGCTGGAGACAGCACAAACCCATCAGGTGGATGCGATTATTGTTGCCGGTGATGTTTTCGATACCGGCTCGCCCCCCAGTTACGCCCGCACGTTATACAACCGTTTTGTTGTCAATTTACAGCAAACTGGCTGTCATCTGGTGGTACTGGCAGGAAACCATGACTCGGTCGCCACGCTGAATGAATCGCGCGATATCATGGCGTTCCTCAATACGACCGTGGTCGCCAGCGCCGGACATGCGCCGCAAATCTTGCCTCGTCGCGACGGGACGCCAGGCGCAGTGCTGTGCCCCATTCCGTTTTTACGCCCACGTGACATTATTACCAGCCAGGCGGGGCTTAACGGTATTGAAAAACAGCAGCATTTGCTGGCGGCTATTACTGATTATTATCAACAACACTATGCCGATGCCTGCAAACTGCGCGGCGATCAGCCTCTGCCCATCATCGCAACGGGACACTTAACGACCGTGGGTGCCAGTAAAAGTGACGCCGTGCGTGACATTTATATTGGCACGCTGGACGCGTTTCCGGCACAAAACTTTCCACCAGCCGACTACATCGCGCTCGGGCATATTCACCGCGCGCAGATTATTGGCGGCATGGAACATGTTCGCTATTGCGGTTCCCCCATACCACTGAGTTTTGATGAATGCGGTAAGAGTAAATATGTCCATCTGGTGACATTTTCAAACGGCAAATTAGAGAGCGTGGAAAACCTGAACGTACCGGTAACGCAACCCATGGCGGTGCTGAAAGGCGATCTGGCGTCGATTACCGAACAGCTGGAACAGTGGCGCGATGTATCACAGGAGCCACCTGTCTGGCTGGATATCGAAATCACTACTGATGAGTATCTGCATGATATTCAGCGCAAAATCCAGGCATTAACCGAATCATTACCTGTCGAAGTATTGCTGGTACGCCGGAGTCGTGAACAGCGCGAGCGAGTGTTAGCCAGCCAACAGCGTGAAACCCTCAGCGAACTCAGCGTCGAAGAGGTGTTCAATCGCCGTCTGGCACTGGAAGAACTGGATGAATCGCAGCAGCAACGTCTGCAGCATCTTTTCGCCACGACATTGCATACCCTCGCAGGAGAACACGAAGTATGAAAATTCTCAGCCTGCGCCTGAAAAACCTGAACTCATTAAAAGGCGAATGGAAGATTGATTTCACCCGCGAGCCGTTCGCCAGCAACGGGCTGTTTGCCATTACCGGCCCAACCGGTGCGGGGAAAACCACCCTGCTGGACGCCATTTGTCTGGCGCTGTATCACGAAACTCCGCGCCTCTCTAACGTTTCACAATCGCAAAATGATCTCATGACCCGCGATACCGCCGAATGTCTGGCGGAAGTGGAGTTTGAAGTCAAAGGTGAAGCGTACCGTGCGTTCTGGAGCCAGAATCGGGCGCGTAACCAGCCGGACGGTAATTTGCAGGTGCCACGCGTAGAGCTGGCGCGCTGCGCCGATGGCAAAATTCTCGCCGACAAAGTGAAAGATAAGCTGGAGCTGACGGCGACGTTAACCGGACTGGATTACGGGCGCTTCACCCGTTCGATGCTGCTTTCGCAGGGGCAATTTGCTGCCTTCCTGAATGCCAAACCAAAAGAACGCGCGGAATTGCTCGAGGAGTTAACTGGCACTGAAATCTACGGGCAAATCTCGGCGATGGTTTTTGAGCAGCACAAATCGGCCCGCACAGAGCTGGAGAAGCTGCAAGCGCAGGCCAGCGGCGTCGCGTTGCTCACGCCAGAACAAGTGCAATCGCTGACAGCGAGTTTGCAGGTACTTACTGACGAAGAAAAACAGTTACTTACCGCGCAGCAGCAAGAACAACAATCACTAAACTGGTTAACGCGTCTGGACGAATTGCAGCAAGAAGCCAGCCGCCGTCAACAGGCCTTGCAACAGGCGTTAGCCGAAGAAGAAAAAGCGCAACCTCAACTGGCGGCGCTCAGTCTGGCACAACCGGCACGAAATCTTCGTCCACACTGGGAACGCATCGCAGAACACAGCGCGGCGCTGGCGCATACTCGCCAGCAGATTGAAGAAGTAAATACTCGCTTACAGAGCACAATGGCGCTTCGGGCGAGCATTCGCCACCACGCGGCGAAGCAGTCAGCAGAATTACAGCAGCAGCAACAAAGCCTGAATGCCTGGCTACAGGAACACGACCGCTTCCGTCAGTGGAACAACGAACTGGCGGGTTGGCGTGCGCAGTTCTCCCAACAAACCAGCGATCGCGAGCATCTGCGGCAATGGCAGCAACAGTTAACCCATGCAGAGCAAAAACTTAATGCGCTTGCGGCGATCACGTTGACGTTAACCGCCGATGAAGTTGCTAGCGCCCTGGCGCAACATGCTGAGCAACGCCCACTGCGACAGCGCCTGGTCGCGCTGCATGGGCAGATTGTCCCCCAACAAAAACGTCTGGCGCAATTACAGGTCGCTATCCAGAATATCACGCAAGAACAGACGCAACGTAACGCCGCACTTAACGAAATGCGTCAGCGTTATAAAGAAAAAACGCAACAACTTGCCGATGTCAAAACCATTTGCGAGCAGGAAGCGCGTATTAAAACGCTGGAAGCCCAGCGCGCGCAGTTACAGACGGATCAGCCTTGCCCACTTTGTGGTTCCACCAGCCACCCGGCGGTCGAGGCGTATCAGGCGCTGGAACCGGGCGTTAATCAGGCCCGGCTATTAACGCTGGAAAACGAAGTGAAAAAGCTCGGTGAAGAAGGTGCGGCGCTACGTGGGCAACTGGATGCATTAACGAAGCAGCTTCAGCGCGATGAAAACGAAGCGCAAAGCCTCCGACAAGATGAGCAAGCACTTACTCAACAATGGCAAGCCGTCACGGCCAGCCTCAATATCACCCTGCAGCCACAGGACGATATTCAACCGTGGCTAGATGAACAAGATGAGCACGAACGCCAGCTGCGGTTACTCAACCAACGGCATGAATTACAAGGGCAGATTGCCGCGCATAATCAGCAAATTATCCAGTATCAACAGCAAATTGAACAACGCCAGCAGCAACTCTTAACGGCATTGGCGGGTTATGCACTGACATTGCCACAGGAAGGTGAAGAAGAGAGCTGGTTGGCGACGCGTCAGCAAGAAGCGCAGAGCTGGCAGCAACGCCAGAACGAATTAACCGCGCTGCAAAACCGTATGCAGCAGCTGACGCCGATTCTGGAAACGTTGCCGCAAAGTGATGAACTCCCACACAGCGAAGAAACTGTGGCGCTGGAAAACTGGCGGCAGGTTCATGAACAATGTCTCGCATTACACAGCCAGCAGCAGACGTTACAGCAACAGGATGTTCTGGCGGCGCAAAGTCTGCAAAAAGCCCAGGCGCAGTTTGACACCGCGCTACAGGCGAGCGTCTTTGACGATCAGCAGGCGTTCCTTGCGGCGCTAATGGATGAACAAACACTAACGCAGCTGGAACAGCTCAAGCAGAATCTGGAAAACCAGCGCCGTCAGGCGCAAACGCTGGTCACTCAGACAGCAGAAACGCTGACACAGCATCAGCAACACCGACCTGGCGGGTTGGCTCTCACTGTAACGGTGGAGCAGATTCAGCAAGAGTTAGCGCAAACTCAGCAAAAGTTGCGTGAAAACACCACCAGTCAGGGCGAGATTCGCCAGCAGCTGAAGCAGGATGCAGATAACCGTCAGCAACAACAAACCTTAATGCAGCAAATTGCTCAAATGACGCAGCAGGTTGAGGACTGGGGATATCTGAACTCGCTAATAGGTTCCAAAGAGGGCGATAAATTCCGCAAGTTTGCCCAGGGGCTGACGCTGGATAATTTAGTCCATCTCGCTAATCAGCAACTTACCCGGCTGCACGGGCGCTATCTGTTACAGCGCAAAGCCAGCGAGGCGCTGGAAGTCGAGGTTGTTGATACCTGGCAGGCAGATGCGGTACGCGATACCCGTACCCTTTCCGGCGGCGAAAGTTTCCTCGTCAGTCTGGCGCTGGCGCTGGCGCTTTCGGATCTGGTCAGCCATAAAACGCGTATTGACTCGCTGTTCCTTGATGAAGGTTTTGGCACACTGGATAGTGAAACGCTGGATACCGCCCTTGATGCGCTGGATGCCCTGAATGCCAGCGGCAAAACCATCGGTGTGATTAGCCACGTTGAAGCGATGAAAGAGCGTATTCCGGTGCAGATCAAAGTGAAGAAGATCAATGGACTGGGCTACAGCAAACTGGAAAGTGTGTTTGCAGTGAAATAACTATTCAGCAGGATAATGAATACAGAGGGGCGAATTATCTCTTGGCCTCGCTGGTCGTTATCCTGCAAGCTATCACTTTATTGGCTACGGTGATTAGTAGCCGTTCTGGTGGTTGTGATGGTGGTATGAAAAAAGTCATTTTATCTTTGGCTCTGGGCACGTTTGGTTTGGGGATGGCCGAATTTGGCATTATGGGCGTGCTCACGGAGCTGGCGCATAACGTAGGAATTTCGATTCCTGCTGCCGGGCATATGATCTCGTATTATGCGCTGGGGGTGGTGGTCGGTGCGCCAATCATCGCACTCTTTTCCAGCCGCTACTCACTCAAACATATCTTGTTGTTTCTGGTGGCGTTGTGCGTCATTGGCAACGCCATGTTCACGCTCTCTTCGTCTTACCTGATGCTCGCCATTGGTCGGCTGGTATCCGGCTTTCCGCATGGCGCATTTTTTGGCGTCGGCGCGATCGTGTTATCAAAAATTATCAAACCCGGAAAAGTCACCGCCGCCGTGGCGGGGATGGTTTCCGGGATGACAGTCGCCAATTTGCTGGGCATTCCGCTAGGAACGTATTTAAGTCAGGAATTTAGCTGGCGTTACACCTTTTTATTGATCGCTGTTTTTAATATTGCGGTGATGGCATCGGTCTATTTTTGGGTGCCGGATATTCGCGACGAAGCGAAAGGAAAGCTGCGCGAACAATTTCACTTTTTACGCAGCCCGGCCCCGTGGTTAATTTTCGCCGCCACCATGTTTGGCAACGCAGGTGTATTTGCCTGGTTCAGCTACGTAAAGCCATACATGATGTTTATTTCCGGTTTTTCGGAAACGGCGATGACCTTTATTATGATGTTAGTGGGGCTAGGGATGGTACTGGGGAATGTGTTAAGTGGCCGGATTTCAGGACGTTATTCACCACTGCGCATTGCGGCAGTAACTGACTTTATTATTGTGCTGGCACTGCTGATGCTCTTTTTCTGCGGCGGCATGAAAATAACGTCGCTTATTTTTGCTTTTATTTGTTGCGCGGGATTATTTGCCCTTTCAGCACCACTGCAAATATTGTTACTGCAAAATGCCAAAGGCGGAGAGTTATTAGGTGCCGCAGGTGGGCAAATAGCGTTTAACCTCGGTAGCGCCGTCGGCGCATATTGCGGTGGTATGATGCTGACGCTGGGGCTGGCATATAATTACGTGGCGCTGCCTGCCGCCCTGCTTTCGTTTGCTGCGATGTCGTCGTTGCTGCTGTATGGTCGCTATAAGCGCCAGCAAGCGGCGGATAGTCCGGTGCTGGCGAAACCACTGGGGTAGATTACTGTCACGGTGCGCGTTGCTTATTGCCGGATGCGGCGTGAACGCCTTATCCGCCCTACGCGGTTCTGGCACATTTTGTAGGCCTGATAAAACGCGGCAAGCGTCGCATCAGGCATGATGCGCCAATTGCCTACGTTTTTTACTCTTGTAGCCATAACCACGCAGCGCCGCGTACGCCGCTGGAATCACCGTGCTTCGCCTTACGCACCGGTGTTTCACATTCGCCGCCGAAGACAAATTGTTTAATCAACTGCGGAACCGTTTGATATAAACGGTCTACATTGCTCATCCCGCCCCCCAGGACAATCACATCCGGATCGAGAATATTCACGACATGTGCCAGCGATTTTGCCAGCCGCAGCTCGTAGCGACGCAATGCCAGTTCCGCTACCGGATCGCTTTCTTCAACCAGGCGGATAATTTCACTGCCTTTCAGCGCATGTCCGCTCAAACGATGATAATCCGTCGCGAATCCCGTGCCCGAAATAAAGGTTTCAATACAACCTTGTTTACCGCAATAACAAGGGACTTCCTCGCGATAACGCAGTTCGTCTTCGTCCATCCACGGTAGCGGATTGTGTCCCCACTCACCTGCCGTGCCATTGCCGCCGATATGCGCCCGCCCATTGAATGCCACGCCCGCGCCGCATCCCGTGCCGATAATCACGGCAAATACCGTCTGCGCTCCCGCTGCCGCGCCATCTACTGCTTCTGAAACCGCCAGACAGTTGGCGTCATTTGCCAGCCGCACTTCCCGCTGCAACCTCGCGCTTAAGTCTTTATCGAATGGCTGACCGTTGAGCCAGGTTGAATTGGCATTCTTCACCACACCGGTGTAAGGCGAAATTGAGCCAGGAATGCCCATCCCCACTGTTCCGCGCTGCCCTGTCGCCTGCTCCGCCATATCAACCAGCGTGGCGATCGTTTCAATGGTCTGGCGGTAATCATCACGCGGCGTGGGCAGACGATGGCGGTACAACTGCTCCCCTGCATCGCCCAGTGCAATCACTTCAGTTTTGGTGCCGCCTAAATCGATACCTATACGCACGGTACTCTCCTTATTTTTTTCAATATCAATAGCGTAGAGACGGACAACCGGATTGGCAATGCAAGCCCGCCGACAATTCGTTATCATGCCCGCTAAATTTAACGACAAGGCCGTGGAAATTATCATGCTGTGGTTCAAAAATTTAATGGTTTACCGTCTTAGCCGCGAGATTTCGCTGCGTGCAGAAGAGATGGAAAAACAGCTAGCCTCGATGGCATTTACCCCATGCGGCAGCCAGGACATGGCAAAGATGGGCTGGGTTCCTCCGATGGGATCGCACAGCGATGCGTTAACGCACGTTGCCAATGGTCAAATTGTTATCTGCGCGCGCAAAGAAGAAAAAATCCTCCCGTCTCCGGTGATTAAACAGGCGCTGGAAGCGAAAATCGCCAAACTGGAAGCGGAACAGGCGCGTAAGCTGAAGAAAACCGAAAAAGATTCGCTGAAAGACGAAGTGCTGCATTCTCTGCTGCCGCGTGCTTTCAGCCGTTTTAGCCAGACAATGATGTGGATCGACACGGTTAACGGTTTGATTATGGTGGACTGCGCCAGTGCCAAAAAAGCGGAAGATACGCTGGCATTACTGCGTAAAAGCCTGGGGTCGTTACCGGTTGTACCATTGAGCATGGAAAATCCGATTGAACTGACGCTGACCGAATGGGTACGCTCCGGCAGCACAGCACAGGGCTTCCAGCTGCTTGATGAAGCCGAGCTGAAATCACTGCTGGAAGATGGCGGCGTGATCCGCGCGAAGAAACAAGATCTGACCAGCGAAGAGATCACCAACCACATTGAAGCCGGAAAAGTGGTGACTAAACTGGCGCTCGACTGGCAGCAGCGCATTCAGTTTGTGATGTGCGACGATGGTTCGCTCAAGCGTCTGAAGTTCTGCGACGAGCTGCGCGATCAAAACGAAGATATCGACCGTGAAGATTTCGCCCAGCGTTTTGATGCCGATTTCATCCTGATGACTGGTGAACTGGCAGCGTTAATTCAAAACCTGATTGAAGGATTAGGTGGCGAAGCACAACGTTAATTGCTGATTTACCTTTAATGCCGGATGCGACGCCTGCCGCGTCTTATCCGGCGTACGAAGCTACACCAGGCATATAATTATTCGCTACGGCGGGCAATAATTTTTAGCGCAGCAATATTATGCGTTTTACGCTGTAACTTGCTCCAGGGGCGTTGTGTCATTGTTTTTCCTCAAGCCGGTGACGCGCTTCACTGCGAATTTTCCGCGTTGCCCCGGTTTTCACTAAATCCCGTAACTGCGAAAGAGCGGGTTGATCGACAAATAAAAGTAATGATGGCTCCTCTTTTAGCCACACCGTTTTCACATCGGCAGCCAGCTGTGGATTATTAATAGCCAGCGACCGATCCTGAGGCTCAGTCAATGTCGTTAACAACGACGCCGAGGTATGTGCGTTGCGCAATGCCGTTTGGCGCAAATGATCATAGCGACTTTGCAGCAAAGCACGCCACCATTCATCATCTGATTTATCTTTTATCGTAACCAGTTCCGCAAAAATATCTGGAGATCTTCGCTGATATTTATATCCACCTTGATGAATTATGAATATATCGGAAATCGAAAAAATCGCAGCAAAGGAAATATTATTATGGGGTTATGAGAGGACATTTCAGAAAAATGCCCTCCCATTCAAGGGGAAGGCGAGGAATTACAGATAGCGGCACAGATAAGAGGTGGGTTCGGCAACTTGCAGATGAAACTCGCTGTGACCGGGAACATTAAACACCGAACCGGCTTCATACACTTGCCAGTCGGTCGCGTCAGGCAGTAACACATTCAGCGCGCCACTGATTACCGTCATCTCTTCAGGCTCAGCGGTGCTGAAGGTGTATTCACCTTCAACCATAACACCCACGCTGGCGCGACCAGTGCTGCTGCTGGAAAAGCCGATCGATTTCACTTTGCCTGAAAAGTACTCATTACTTTGAAGCATAAACTGGCCCTGTCTGGTAGTTGAACATCTACTTCACTATAGGGGCCAGAGGCGCTGGCTGTCACGCAAAATTACACCAGTAATTCCGCAGCCAGCCGTGCAATCAATACGTTAGAGAGCAAGACAGGAACATCAAGCTGTTTTTGCAGTAAATCGCGATGACGTTGGTGAAATCCTAAACAATCCAGCATGATGACATCAGCCCCTTTTGCCAGTAATTCTTTCCCGGCATCGATGATTTTTTGTTCTGAATCATGAATGGGGTTACCCAATGAAAATACCGGCGATTTCTGCAAAATTTGCCATTTTTGCGTCTGAACGGGCAGCATCTCCTCAACCGGAACGATAACCCCCACCTGATGATCTTCAACAATAGAAGAAACCAGCGGAGGCAATATTCGCGACGGCTCAAGAAAGATCGTATTACGCGCAGTCATACTACTAATGTTTGCTGTACTCATTAATAAAATGACGTCATAACCCTGATTATCGAGCACTTCAACCACACCTTGCAGGTCTCGTTCCACTTTACGACGCGAAACATGGGCCAGCTGGTTGTCATTTAATAATGTGAGAATTGTGTCTTCGCCTGCTTCTGGCGCGTACTCCGCCATCACTTCTTCGCGGCTTAACTTCCCCAGCAGGCTATGATGGGAAATATTATCTTCGTCAATGTATTCTGTCAGGAGCGGCAAAACTTCCTGCATAGGTACAATGCCGATGGTCAGGATCGCCAACGACGCACTCATTGTTCTTCCACCTTACTTTTATTTCGTCGTTAATTACCGGGCAAGCGCTAAGCACCACTGCTGACACTTACCTGTGCTACAAATGACAAAAAGCGTAGCAGCAGACCTGCACGGCATAATGTAAAGATTCCAAATGATTCCAGTAATGGATTGTTATTGTTTAATATTCTAATTATTTGAAAAACATGAATTGTGAAAAATGTGACGCAGATCCCTTGTGGTGGCACTCAGAATCCCTTCCGAGCAGTCTGATGCGGTCACTCTTTGTCAGGGTCCTCATAGCGTTTTTTCGCATCCATCGCTTCCTGAGCGGTCGGATGTTCACTGATCAACGAGTCTGGTTTAGGATGATCGGCTCTGAGTTGGTACCAGGTTACCGTCTGTCCTGGTTTTCCTTTTTCAATCGTCACTATATATGCTTCACGAGGATAAGGCGGTTTCGTTGGCATCGTTCTTCCTTATTTCACGGGATGAACGTTAAGTATAGGCGCTCGAAAATCAACAATTGATCGTCTGTGCCAGGGCACTGCGAATTTCAGAAATCACCTGGCTGGGTTCGTTTGTTGCGTCGATGATAATATGCGCAACTTCGCGATATAGCGCATCGCGTTCTTCCAGCACTTCCTGAACTTCTTCGCTCAGCGGTTTCCCCGTTAAGGTTGGCCGTAAATCTTCTTCCGGTGCAGCTTGCAGTCGGTTAACCAGGACTGATACTGGCGCACACAAATAAACCACGATCCCGTTATTTTGCATAAAGTGACGATTAAATTCCGTCAGAATAATGCCGCCGCCCGTAGCGATAACGGTGGATGGCGCAGTTACCGCTTCCAGCGCCGCCGTTTCTCTGGCGCGGAATCCCGCCCACTCTTCCCTTTCGACGATCTCCGCGACCGTCATATTGAGCTGTGATTGCAACCACTGGTCGGTATCGACAAATCGACGGTTAAGCGAATCGGCAAGGGCCATTCCGACCGTTGTTTTACCACAGCCCCGAGGCCCGATCAGAAAAAGAGGTTGTGTCATCGTGGGTTTTCCCCAATAGGTCGCAATGCGGCGAAAGCCGGTGTCATGAGAATAGCGATCATACCATCAAACTAGTACAATTTCGATTGTAAAGAAAAAATTCCACTTAAAGTGAAAATTTTAATACATCCCTTACTATACCAATAAATATTCAAGAATGAAGTGTAAATAATAAATTACATTCAGCCACGACTACGTTGCACTTCCAGCCACCACTTCTCCAGCTCCGCGGCAAAGGCCTGGCGGTCACGTTGTGAAAGACTATCTGGTCCCCCGGTCTGGATCCCACTGGCGCGTAAGGTATCCATAAAATCGCGCATCGTCAGACGCTCACGAATGGTCGCTGGAGTGTAACGTTCGCCGCGTGGATTAAGCGCCGCCGCGCCTTTCTCGATGGCTTCAGCAGCCAAAGGAATATCTGCGGTGATCACCAAATCGCCCGCTTCACACTGCCGGACAATTTCGTTATCGGCAACGTCGAAACCTGCCGCGACGCGCAGCGTACGAATAAATCGCGATGGCGGCACGCGTAAACTCTGGTTTGCTACCAGTACCAGCGGCAACTGCATACGTTCAGCCGCGCGATACAAAATCTCTTTAATTACATTGGAACACGCGTCGGCATCCACCCAAATTGTCATAAAGTCATCCTTTGTTGGGTAATCCTCTATTGTGTCGCGCTTTTGCCTTCCGGCATAGTTCTGTTTATGCTTCTGCCAGCGATTATCAAAACAATGAATTTCACGGCAGGAGTGAGGCAATGGAAAAGAAAATCGGTTTTATTGGCTGCGGCAATATGGGAAAAGCCATTCTCGGCGGTCTGATTGCCAGCGGTCAGGTGCTTCCAGGGCAAATCTGGGTATATACCCCCTCCCCGGATAAAGTCGCCGCCCTGCATGACCAGTTCGGCATCAACGCCGCAGAATCGGCGCAAGAAGTGGCGCAAATCGCCGACATCATTTTTGCCGCCGTTAAACCTGGCATCATGATTAAAGTGCTTAGCGAAATCACCTCCAGCCTGAATAAAGACTCTCTGGTCGTTTCTATTGCTGCAGGTATCACACTCGACCAGCTTGCCCGCGCGCTGGGCCATGACCGGAAAATTATCCGCGCCATGCCGAACACTCCCGCGCTGGTTAATGCCGGGATGACCTCCGTAACGCCAAACGCGCTGGTAACCCCAGAAGATACCGCTGATGTGCTGAATATTTTCCGCTGCTTTGGCGAAGCGGAAGTAATTGCCGAGCCGATGATCCACCCGGTGGTCGGTGTGAGCGGTTCTTCGCCAGCCTACGTCTTTATGTTTATCGAAGCGATGGCCGACGCTGCCGTGCTGGGCGGGATGCCACGCGCCCAGGCGTATAAATTTGCCGCTCAGGCGGTAATGGGTTCCGCAAAAATGGTGCTGGAAACGGGAGAACATCCGGGGGCACTGAAAGATATGGTCTGCTCACCGGGAGGCACCACCATTGAGGCGGTACGCGTACTGGAAGAGAAAGGCTTCCGTGCCGCAGTGATCGAAGCGATGACGAAGTGTATGGAAAAATCAGAAAAACTCAGTAAATCCTGATGACTTTTGCCGGACGTCAGGCCGCCACTTCGGTGCGGTTACGTCCGGCTTTCTTTGCTTTGTAAAGCGCCAAATCTGCCGATTTCAACCACTCACGATAGTGACTCATTTGTGGGTTCAGCGGCGCAACCCCCACACTAATCCGTAAAGTTACCTGTGGCGTATTCGGCAGACGTAATGTATTTAGCCCTTCATGCACTCGTAACATGGCGGTAATGGCGCTCTCAGCTGGCGTACCGGACATGATTACCGCAAACTCATCGCCGCCAAACCGACCAATCACATCGCTACCGCGCAGGGTTATTTGTAATTGTCGGGTAAGCGCCACAATCGCTTCATCGCCCACATCATGGCCCCAGGTATCGTTGATGCTCTTGAAATGGTCGATATCGATAATCAGTAATGTCGCATCGCGGTTATGCCGCCGACAGTTATCAAATTCATTGCGTAACATAGTTTCCCAATGACGTCGGTTATACACGCCCGTCATACCGTCGCGGGTACTCATGACCTGCAACCTGCGTTTATGTTCCGCCAGTTTAGTCGCCGTCTGGTAGCTGACCCAGCCAAACAGCAGAGGATAAATGACGATAATGGGAAGGGAGAGCCACCATTCCAGCGGCGCACTATTGAACGACACGGTGATGCCCGTCAGTTCAAGGGTGACAAGACAGGAAACCACCATCAACACCAGACCCGCGACAAACAGACGGGGGCCGCCTGCCCCCATCAAATTCAGACACATAATCATCAACATCGCGGTGGAAGGCAGCACGTTTACGCCCATTACGCCTACCCACATTCCCGCTAATACTGCATCGGTTTTTAAGTTGTAAATTTCCCGGCTAAGCGGATCGACGGCCCTGCTCGCTATCTGCCAGGCTAAATGCGGCCAGACGAACGCCCAGCCGACCAACACCAGCCACCACCAGCCCGGCGGCGGGTGCGAAACCAGCGTTGAAGCAATCGGTAAGAACATACCAGCCAGGCCAACCGCGCGGGGTAGTCTGACGCGACGGGCGAAGCGCAGCCCGGACCGCTGATGTTCGTTTTGAGGAGTTAAAGGAGGTTCCTCCCCATGCGCCGCCGCTTTTTTGAAAAAGTTTTCATCATTCATTATTTTTGGGAACATTCAGAAACAATTTTCCCAAATTATAGAGACGGGGCTAAAGGCAGAAGTATGAAATTTCGGGTGAGCCATTTTCGTAGCTCACCCGTTAGCACTATCAGGTATCAGGCGGCTTTCTTGAGGCAGGCGCTCATAAACTTATTACGATCATCACCTTTCAGAGATTGTTGCGTTGCTTGATTATTACATTCGCGCATCTTTTGCTGCTGTGGCGTCAAACTTTTTTCACCAGGCGCAGACTTGCTGTTCTTCAGGCAATCACTCATGTAGGTCTTACGAGCATCCCCTTTCAACGCCTGCGCCGTCGCCTGCTGATTACAGGAGGTCATACGCTGTTGTTGCGGGGTTAAGGTTCTCTCGGCAGCGCCGACGGTGGTTAAAAAAACCAGACCGAAAAGCAAGGTAACCAGTAATGTTATTTTCATAGCACCATCCCTCTTCATGTTTTAACCATGAGCATATGCGCCCGTGATCTGCCATTAAGTCTGGTTGCTAACAGCAAAAAAACCACCCGACAGCGAAAATTCACTGCCGGGCGCGGTTTTATTTCAGCCCCAGGGCGGCTTTCATGGTGTAGAAGAGATCGGTCTGGTCGGTCAGTCCAACGACATTGGCGGCATGTGGGCCATACGCAGCAATACGCAGCTGACTACCGGTATGTTCTTGTGAATCCTCTTCAGAGTTCCCGTAACTCATCACCATCACTGCGCCATCTTTGGTATTTAGCGCCTGGGTGAGGCCCGGCGCTTTGGTGTCCGGCGCAACAATCTGGCTGGCGTGGGCGTGATCAGCGGTGACTATGACCAGCGTGTTGCCATCCTTTTTAGCGAATTCCAGCGCACGTTGTACGGCTTCATCGAGATCGACCGTCTCGCCAATTTGCCCACAAGGATTCGCAGCGTGATCCTGTTTATCGATTGATGCACCTTCAACTTGCAGGAAAAAACCTTTCTCATTTTTACTCAACAATTCAATGGCTTTGTCGGTCATCTGCGCCAGGGTCGGTACGCTGTCATTACGTTGCGGATTAGGCGTACAGGTAACTGCGGGCTTGTCGATATTGCCGTGGTACGTTGCTTTCGGTCCTAGCCAGCGCACTGGCATATTGCCGTCAGCAAACAGTCCTAGCAGGGGTTTTTGCTGGTTCGCTTCCGTCACCGCATTTAGCGAGGCAGCATCACTCACCAACTGATAACCACGCGCCTGTGCCTGTTCACGCAGCGTTTTTCCCTGCCATTCGCCGACGGTTGCCGTTTCAGCAAAGGTTTTTGCGCCGCCGCCAAGCGTAACATCGGCACGAGCGTTAAGCAGCTGTTCGGTAATCGATCCTTTCCCGCCTTTTTCCAGAGCGTTACCCGGACATTTTTCACTGGTCGCGCTCGGACCGTAGCATTTGCGCGAGGTCACATGCGCCACCAGCGCGGCGGGCGTGGCATCCTGCAACTCTGCGGTAGAAACGTTACCGGTCGCCAGACCTGCGGCTTTTGCCATTTCCAGAATCGTTGGGTGATCTTTTTCGTGAATATCGACGCCCAGCGCACCGTTATAGGTTTTGACACCGGTTGACCAGGCGGTTGCTGATGCAGCCGAGTCGGTAACGTAGTCCGGTTTGCCGGTTTTTTTATTCAGCGCATAGTGTGTGTATTGTCCGGTAAGCGGTAAGGCATCGATACCTTTAAAAAAGCCGCCCGCACCTTCGGCATAATTGCGTGCAGCAGTAATTTCCGAGTCCCCCATCCCATCGCCAATCAGCAAAATAATATTTTTTGCAGGTTTATCGCTAAGAGAATCACGCAGAGCAGCGGTCTGATCACCCGTTAAGCGGCGAGCACCGCCGGGTGCAGTAATATCGCCCTGAGCAGCCCGGTTTTCCAGAACAGGCATTTCTGGTGTCCGGGCTTTTGTCACAGGGGAAAACAGTAACGGTAAGAGTGCCAGTGCAATAGTGCTTTGTTTCACTTTATTTTCTCCATGTACAAATACATTAAAAATAAAAACAAAGCGACTATAAGTCTCGGCCGTGACAGCTTTATGACAGCTGTTGAAAAGATTAACTTTTTACTGACGAGGATGCTTCAATAACTTCTTTACATAATTGCGCAGCAGCTCCGTATCGTCGTCAGGAATGCTGGCATCGGGCTTTACCTCGTACAGCGCCCCCTCTACCTGATCAATCAACCTTTGTTGGTCATTTTGCGCCATATTGCGAAGCATTGCAGTGACGATAATCTCCAAAGCTTCTACCTGCGCGCACAGTTCTTTCGACTCTTCTTCTTTTTGGGCAAGCTTAAATAACAACTCAGCAATGAGATTTTTCATGTCTGTATTTCCTTATCCAAAGTATGGAGAAGTTAACATTATGTTTCACAACTTCATAGTGTCTGGAAGTATTATTTTTATGACAAAGGAAATACTTTGCGCAAATATTTTTTGTTTGATTACCAGCGAAACGTTTCTCTTATTTTAATAATTACCCACACAAAATATAGGCTTTTAATTATCAACCTTTATTATAAATAAAAGTTATGAAATATATTCTCTTCGTTAACTTATAATTAAGAGAAAAAACTCACTGCATGGCCATACAAGCCAGGAATAAATTAGCTTCCCGTTCATCATTTTTGTGATCTTGCGCACATCATTGAGATAACGCACTTTCTTCACCAGTACGTTGCACGCTTTGTCAGCAGAAGATTGCAACATTCTGTCAGAAGGCCGCGAATCCCCCGTTTTGTCGTGGTAATGTATGCACTTTGTGTTAGACGGGATAGGTTTTTAAGATGGAAAAACTGCGGGTAGGAATCGTTTTTGGTGGTAAATCAGCGGAACATGAAGTGTCTCTGCAATCGGCAAAAAACATTGTCGATGCCATTGATAAAAGTCGCTTCGACGTTGTGCTGCTGGGCATTGATAAACAAGGGCAATGGCACGTCAGCGATGCCAGCAATTATCTGCTAAATGCAGACGATCCTGCCCATATTGCATTGCGCCCTTCGGCGACCAGTCTTGCGCAGGTGCCTGGTAAACATGAACATCAGCTTATCGACGCGCAAAACGGTCAGCCGTTGCCGACGGTGGATGTCATTTTCCCGATTGTCCACGGTACGCTGGGCGAAGATGGTTCTTTGCAGGGAATGCTGCGGGTCGCCAATTTACCGTTTGTAGGTTCTGATGTTCTGGCTTCAGCGGCCTGTATGGATAAAGATGTCACCAAACGTCTGCTGCGCGATGCCGGGCTGAACATTGCGCCATTTATTACCCTGACGCGCGCTAATCGTCACAACATCAGTTTTGCCGAAGTGGAGTCTAAACTGGGGTTACCGCTGTTTGTAAAACCGGCTAATCAGGGCTCTTCTGTTGGTGTCAGCAAAGTAACCAGTGAAGAACAGTACGCAATTGCCGTCGATCTGGCGTTCGAGTTCGACCATAAAGTGATCGTTGAGCAAGGGATCAAAGGTCGTGAGATCGAATGCGCAGTTCTGGGCAACGACAATCCGCAAGCCAGCACCTGTGGCGAGATCGTACTCACCAGCGATTTCTATGCCTACGACACCAAGTACATTGATGAAGATGGCGCGAAAGTGGTAGTTCCGGCAGCCATTGCGCCAGAAATCAACGATAAGATCCGGGCGATTGCCGTTCAGGCTTATCAGACGTTGGGATGCGCAGGCATGGCGCGTGTAGACGTGTTTTTAACCCCAGAGAACGAAGTGGTGATCAACGAGATCAACACACTGCCTGGCTTCACCAACATCAGTATGTATCCGAAGCTGTGGCAAGCCAGCGGTCTGGGTTACACCGACCTGATCACCCGTTTGATTGAACTGGCGCTGGAGCGTCACGCTGCGGATAACGCATTGAAAACCACAATGTAATTTTTAAATGCCTGATAACTTTTATTGGGCATTTAAGACTGATGGAAAAAGTAAGATTGCCTGATGCGCTTTGCTTATCAGGCCTACCAGATAATTGCAATATACTGATTTTGCATGATTTTGTAGGCAGGGTAAGGCGTTCGCGCCGCATCCGGCAAAAACAACGAGCACTTTGTCAGCCCCCAGAACGCCCAATCCTCTGTTATTGGGCGTTTTCAGTTTCTTCATCGCGACGACGAATAATCAGCCCCGCCAGCCAGAAACTAATCACCCACGTCACCAGACCGACGGCATAGGTCTGCCAACCTTTTGCTTCAAATCCCAGTAAACCCACCACGCCATTAAGAATGAATATAAGGCCAATGGCGAACGCATAGTAGTGCCAGTCACGGCGGATTTTTACAGGCAAGTTCATGGCAGCTCCGTTAACGAAAAACAACATCCTTGCATATTCTGCAACAACCGTCTGTGGCGTAGACAACACTTCCGTAATTGTTAATAAATTTAACTTAAGGTTATCATTTTGTGACTCACGACGAAGATTCACGCTTCGGGAATATTCCCAACATCAATTTACCATGATTCTGATATTGACAATCTAAATGTCCTGTCAGACTTGCCATAAGCCGCTGGTATCACACCAGAAGAGAAGCAGATGACTTCCGGAGGTTTTTATGGCTGATTTCACCCTGTCAAAATCGCTGTTTAGCGGAAAATATCGCAATGCCTCTTCAACGCCTGGCAATATTGCCTATGCGTTGTTTGTGCTGTTTTGCTTTTGGGCTGGGGCGCAATTGCTGAACCTGTTAGTGCATGCGCCCGGCGTCTATGAGCGTTTAATGCAGGTCCAGGAAACAGGTCGCCCACGGGTGGAAATTGGTTTAGGTGTCGGCACCATTTTCGGGCTGATCCCGTTTTTAGTAGGCTGCCTCATTTTTGCAGTAGTGGCGCTATGGCTGCACTGGCGACATCGTCGCCAGTAAGATTTACTTGCCAGATAGGGCCTAAAACGCCTTATCTGGCATGACATTCCTGTTTGATCACTGTTTCATACAACGCGCCCGCCGTTCGTCTACGCGCTTCGCAAACCAGGCCGTAGTCAGGTTGCGGGTGATTTTCGGGCTTTCCAGTTGAATGCCAGGCAACATTTCGCGGGGTAGTGATTTCCCCGTTTTCGCTTCGGCAAGTTGATAAACTTTCTTGTACAGCGCCGTCTCCTCAAAAGAGAAGCTGTCGCCTTTCTCTAACTGGCGGCGAATTTCACTGTCGCTCATCCCCAGTTTTCCCGCCAGTTTGCGCGTTGCCAGTTCGGTTTTCCCGGGCTCTTTACTGTCGTAACGAATTAAATCACCGTCCAGTGCCAGCTTCACGCCGCTGGCCTTACTGACCGCGTTCTGAAACGCGGCATTACGGCTGGCGTACCAGCCAGCGTTAAAATCAGCAAAACGGTATATCGGCGCGCTATAGCTGGCGGGATAATTCAGTAAATGGTAAGTACCAAACCACAACCCGCCGCGACGACTGAAGACTTCCTGACGGACTGTACCGTCCATTTTCCACGGATACCCTTTGGTATGCTGTTCGGCAAAAGCAATGCTGACCTGCATCGGCCCACCGGTGCGCACCGGATTAAGCGAACCAAACAACGTCTGCCCCATTGGCACCATGCTGATCAGATCGTCAAAAATCGCGCTCAATTGCTTTTCTGTACGCACCGAATCTAACCGCTCGCTATAGCTTTTGCCGTTTGGCGATTTGATTTTTAGCGCGGTATGCACCAGAAAAGCAGGAATGTGCATCCGTTCAGCACGACGGTCAATCTCTTGCCAGGCGATCTTGCTTAAGCCCGGAACGGCCGGATCTGCCTGATAATTTGACTCCTGCTGCGCCACCGCCAGCACCGAGCAGACGTTTTCCAGCGTCGGTGCCAGCCCCTGACTTTCAAACGTGGTGGCGAGATCTTTCGCCCAGGCATCGCGGTCTTTCACGCTCGCAGGCATCTTCTGCCGCACGACGCTCGCCACATCTATCGCTTTTTCGCCCTTTTTCAACGGTTGCGGAGCCTGACTACTACACCCCGCTAAAACCAGAACCGCCAACAATGACAGCGAAGATAGATGATTGACGCGCGACATTACTTCTCCTTTTTAGCTCAAGGTATGGGTTACTTCCTGAATTTTGTCACCATCCAGCTCATGTTCAAAGCTGCGCAGACGTTTGTAGATAGACATCAACTCAACCAGTGTGGTCCATGAGTTAATCAGGTACTGGAAAGCTCCGCGAACCTGACCAAAAACGTTGGTAATCTGCGTCATCAGGCCGAGCGTAATCGTACCGGCAACAATTGACGGAAACAGCAAGAACAAACCGAAAACGTTATCGACCTGCAAATAGAGAATGCGGGCGATGTTGAAATACATATAGTGAAAATAGAGGCGGAAATAGTTTTTCCGTACGGCGCTAAACAGCTCGCGTACCGTAGGCGGCGTCGCGCGCGTGGCATCGTCTTCACCATAAACCAGCTCTTTACGGTAGGCAGCCTCTACACGCTGGTTTTTAAACTCCAGCCCCGGCAGTTTGATCCCTACCACTGCCAGCAATCCGGTCCCCATCAGCGACCAGACGATAGCGGCAATCACCAGGCCATACGGAATGTGCCCGACAATCGGCAGCTCCGGCACATGCGCGGAGAGCGTTACCAGCACCGGCAGGAAGGCGATCAACGTCATGATAGCGTTGATAAAGCTGACGCCCATATTCTCCAGCGTTGAAGCAAAACGCATGGTGTCTTCCTGCACACGCTGTGCGGCACCTTCGATATGACGCAGTTGTTGCCAGTTCGCCATGTAATATTCGTTCATCGCTGTACGCCAGCGGAACACGTAGTGACTGACAAAGAAGTTGTTCAGCACACTGATCACCACCGCGATCAGCGCAATCCCCAGAAAGACGCCCACTTCGCGGTAAAATTGTTCGATGGTGACTTTATGCGGCGAACTTAGCGCGGTTTGAATCAGATCATAGAACGGCGCATACCAGGCGTTGACGGCGACCCCGACTTCCACCAAAAACCAGGTGACGAAGATGATCAGTGCAGTACCGAGTATTGACCAGTATTGCCAACGATGCGGGCTGTAGATAAACCAGAACAATGCAAAAAGTCCTACACAAACAATGTAGTAAGCGTAAAAAATCAGAAAATCCAACGACCAGAAACGCGCGGCGCTAATCGGGATTTGCCCGGAAGCTCCGGTGATACGCGCCACCCAGTCACCCCCACCTGCTTGCCAGAAGATAACGGCAATCAATGCCCAAACAAAGGCCGAGAGAAAAAACGTTCCCGGCTTTGGGAAAAAAGACTTAAACATATGCACTCCTGCTAACTTCTTATCGTTTTAACAACTGCTGTGTATTAACCGCATGACCGCTACAAAGAGTCAGCCAAATGAAACCGCCCATTGTGACCCATAGCAAGGCGCTTAGTTCGCCAGCCTGAGCATAAGAATTGTTTCGACGGATTTCACAAACCAAAGATTGTTTACATAAGCGGATTAACACGCGCAGGATCACAAATGCAGGCATTGGTGAGCAGGAAAAAGATCGTGTTTACGCGCCGTTACGTTTTTAACACTATTATTGCACTAATTCGCCCTTTGCAATCCATCAATGAGTAGTATAAATACGCTCAGTTACCTTCATTCAATCTATGGACACCACCGTTGAAACGTAGTCTGCTTTTTTCTGCCGTGCTGTGTGCGGCGTCATTGACCTCCGTCCATGCGGCGCAGCCGATCACTGAACCGGAGTTTGCCTCTGATATTGTCGATCGTTATGCCGATTATATTTTTTACGGCAGCGGTGCCACGGGGATGGCGCTGGTAGTTATCGACGGTAACCAGCGCGTCTTTCGTAGTTATGGCGAAACGCGACCTGGTAATAACGTTCGCCCGCAGCTGGATTCGGTCATACGTATTGCTTCCCTCACCAAGTTAATGACCAGTGAGATGCTGGTGAAATTGCTCGATCAGGGGACCGTGAAGTTAAACGATCCGCTAAGTAAATATGCTCCGCCAGGCGCACGCGTACCGACCTACAATGGGACGCCCATTACGCTAGTGAATCTGGCAACCCATACCAGCGCCCTGCCCCGTGAACAGCCCGGTGGCGCGGCACATCGTCCGGTATTTGTCTGGCCAACGCGCGAGCAACGCTGGAAATACCTTTCCACTGCCAAACTAAAAGCCGCGCCGGGCAGCCAGGCCGCGTACTCCAACCTTGCGTTCGACCTGCTGGCAGATGCACTGGCGAATGCGTCCGGCAAGCCTTATACCCAGTTGTTTGAAGAGCAGATTACCCGCCCATTGGGGATGAAAGACACCACCTACACCCCCTCGCCGGACCAGTGCCGCCGTTTAATGGTTGCTGAGCGTGGTGCCAGTCCGTGCAATAACACGCTGGCGGCAATTGGCAGCGGCGGAGTCTATTCCACGCCTGGCGATATGATGCGCTGGATGCAGCAGTATTTGTCATCTGATTTTTATCAGCGCAGTAACCAGGCAGATCGCATGCAGACGTTGATTTATCAGCGCGCGCAGTTTACGAAAGTGATTGGCATGGATGTCCCCGGCAAAGCGGACGCGCTTGGTTTAGGCTGGGTATATATGGCCCCGAAAGAGGGTCGTCCAGGGATTATTCAGAAGACAGGTGGTGGTGGCGGTTTCATTACCTATATGGCGATGATCCCGCAGAAGAACATTGGCGCATTTGTGGTGGTCACTCGTTCGCCATTGACGCGCTTTAAAAATATGAGCGATGGCATCAATGACCTGGTGACCGAACTGAGCGGGAATAAACCGTTGGTCATCCCCGCATCCTGATTAATACTCTGAAGGCAAACGGTTGATAGCGACCAGTTTGCCTTTATTCATTTCGATATAGCCGCCTTTACGTAAAGCAGCGAGAACTTCTGCGACGACAGAACGCGATATGCGTGTACGTTGATGGATGTAATTCATCACACCAATACGTGAGCGTAATTCTTCATTCCAGTCAATCATTGATAATAACGTTGCGCGGATTTGTTCGTAGGAATTATGCCCAATGAGCTGTACGTCACGTAATTCCAGAATTCTATTTTGCCAGGCTAACCAATAAAAAGCGTCTCGCCAGAGTTGATTTTGTTCAATAAGGGTAATGGTTTGTTTGGCTGGTAGATGATATCCCGTACAATTTCCTTCTGATATTAATTTGTATGGTATATCGTTTTTCATTAAACCATCAGCCAGTCCCATAATATAAGGAGCCTGGGTAATACCGATAAGAACGTTTTCTTCTCTACGCAGAGAGATAACGCCCTCTAAAATAACGAAAGTATCTTCGCTATTGACATCACTTGAAAATATAACTTGCTTTTCATTATTAAACTCGAAGCGCGTGCCATATCTGGACAAACATTTATCGAGCTTACCAAATTCCTGAAGAGGTTTAACTACAGATAACATTTGCGCGTCCTTTGCAGTAATGCCCGTCAAATCCTTGACGGGCATTATTTAGATTAAATAACCTATTTCTTCAGAGTGAAGAATATTACCAGGTATATTTAACACCCACGTTCGCGGACCAGTCTTGATCTACGTCACCACCACCGAGGTAGTTAGCATCGGTATAGGCGCTGAAGTTCTTGGTGAAGCTGAACTGAGTACCCAGACCAACACGTACCGCAGACCCTTCAGTACCGTTATCGATGGAATCACCGTTCACATCGTTATCGTTGTTAGAGTCGTCGTAGACGTAAGCCAGTTTGAAGTACGGAGTCAGAGCCTGGTCTTCGCTGTAGGTGAAGGTATAACCTGCATCTACACCCAGTTCATAACGCATGCTGTCGTAAGACTGACCGTCAACTTTCATGTCGTTGCTCAGCTGGTAGTCATCACCAGACTGGAACAGACCAGAAACGCTGCCGTAAGGAGTCACGTAACCAGCATCACCCAGTTTGAAGTCGTAACCGGCTTTCAAACCGAAGCCCCAAGCGTCGGAGTTGGTGCTACCGTCAACGTAAGTACCGTTGCTCATGGTTGCAGACAGGTCGTTGTTGAAGTGAGAGTAGCTCAAGCTACCATCAACAAAGACGTTGTTCGCGAAGTGAGCAGAAGAGTAGATGTAGGCAGTCTGGCTGTCTTGATCCACCTGACCAGAACGGTCATTCATGTCACCTTTAGCGAAGCCTGCAGCCGCACCGACGATCCACTTAGCGTTGTTACCGTCAATTTTGGTATCCACACCGACCATGATGCCGTTAACATCCTGATCATAGTTGATGGTGCCGTTGTCGCCGTTGAAGTTACCACCGAAGTAGCTTACCCATGCGCCGCCGTTATCAGCCAGGCCATGACGAGAGTTGGTCAGACGAGTGCCAACGGTGTCTTGTTCCAGGTTCCAGATATTGGTGTTCGCAGACGGGATGCTCAGCGCCATGTTAGCGTAGTCGGTCAGCTCCATCTGTTGCAGAACAACGGTGTTACCGCGCTGTTCAGCCTGATAGGTGTATGCACCCAAGTCAGCTTTGTTAGCAGCAGAGAAGGTTGCGTTGGTGTTGACGTCGTTTACGTAGATAATTTCTTTATCTTTGTAATCAGCGATTGCGCCAGCGCCAGTTGCGTTGTCGATACGAACTTTGTAGTTACCGGTTGCAGCAACAACGTTGTCTACAGAACTGTTATCCAGTTCGTCGCCGTTGTTGATGTCGCCGTTACCATTGATAGTCAGGTGACCATCAGAGTTCATAGCAACAATACCGTAGCCGTAGTTAGCCTGAGCAGTGTCCCAGGTACGGTCGTTCACCAAATCCGCGTTCAGAACGTAATCGCTGCTGTGGATATCGAATACACCAGACACTACGTTGCCGTTATTGTCAGCAATGTTGCCGCTGGTCAGTTCCAGTTTGTCAGTACGGAAAGCTTCAGTATCGAACTGATCAACGTTCACATCCAATACACCACCGTTAGTTACGGTGATGGTATTGGCGTACAGGTTGTAATCAGCACCCCAACCTGTAGATTCGGTCAACGCAACAGTACTGTAGGAGTTAATAGTCAGATGATCGGTATCAACGTAACCATCTTCACCAATGTTCAGCGAAGAACCGTTAGTTAAATCGATAGTATCTGAAGTTAATTTAGATTCCGAAACATTAACCTGAGAAGCATTATTAACTGTCAAGGTATCAACGATGGAACGACCTGTAGTATCCCATTCAGAACCGTTGTTCAACGCTACGTTAAATACACCGCTCTGGAAGACCTTGTCATCAACAACACGTTTCCAGTCATTGTTTTCATATGTTGCATTAGGAGTAAGGCTGTTTGTAGCAACATCATACATTGCTGACGTTTCAGCAACGTTATAAATTGCCTGACCAACCCACTTGCTTCCGTTATCAAGAGTGAGGTTCAGTTCATCAACGTTGAGGCCATCATCAGTCCAACCACCGTTGGTATCTTTCAGCCCGTCACCGTTGGAATCATGACCATTCGGATCAAAATTACTATTCCAAGTGCTGTTAAATGCAACATCGCCCATCAGCGTTGAATTGCTGAAGTATACGTTGTTCTTCATTGCATAGTCGGAACCTGAATCAGTGAAGGACATTGCAACATCTCCCGGACCGGTATAATCACTCGGTTCACTAGAGTTGCCAAAGTGTCCTGTTTTGACATAAGTATCGCTATCCAGAATAATGTCTGAACCAGAAGTCACTGTGGAATCTTTTACAGAGATATTGTTATCCCAAGTATGAGATTCGGTAGTATAAGTTTCGTTGTAAGTATTACCTTGAGATAATGCAATACCTGCAATGCGGGAGTTATTTGAAATATTGATGTTACTTTCTACATCAAGATTAACAGCAACACCTTCACTGGTATCAAATGTCTCATTTGTGTGTTTGGTTACATCACCATCTTTATAAGAATCAGTGAAGTAAAACGCTTCATAATCATCATCAATGGTAGTGTTAGCAATGTTAAGAGTGAAAACATCACCATCACGCCAGTTTGTGTCAACAAAAGCATCAGTGTAAAAATCATATCCAACCAGAAGATCACTATCTGCATCCAAACGATCATAATAACCGCCTGGCTTCAAAGAAGTAATCGAACCGTGAATCACTGAATTACTGATATCAAGCTGATTAGCAGTACTGTCTGCATAATCATGGTTCAAATAATAGGTTGAGATCGTGCCGTTAACGGTATCGCCGTTAAAGGACTGATCGAAATCACCATTGGTGTTGTTGTAATAGACAAAACCACTATAGTTTACATAGTTGCCATCTACAGTGCCTGCCTTATCCATATGATCCCAATCAAGTGCAGTAACGGGATTGTCGTAATAAGTCCAGGTGTCATAAGTAGTTGCATTAGCCTGAGAGGTGATAGCCAGAGTGCAAGCCAATGCTAATTGTGATACTACAAGTTTCTTTTTCCAGGAGTGCATTTGTCATCCCTCCTCAGGGACGTAATAAGTTGATCCATCAATTATCAATGCATAGAAAACATCTTATGTTTCGCGTTGACGATTATGCGGCGTTATAGAGGAATGGTTCAATTATTCTTTCCCCGAAGTCCGGTTACGGACATATATAAAGCACGGAGGAACACACAAAGAAAAAATTGATAAAGGCTTGATGTTTCAACAAGTTAACAGGAGTTCCATTTTTAAAGCATATGCATTTAAAATATCAAACACACAAACCAGACAAATAATCTATCAATAACCAATGAACTTTAAATCATTCTGTTTTTGATAACGCAATCAAATCCGTAAAAACAATAATCCAGGGATATAAATAAAAATTAAAAATATTTTCAGTGAATATGAAATTATTGCTGTTTCTATTACAAAGATGTCATGGACTCTCTTTCATTCTCTTCTTGTCAACATCGCGACAACTTTCGTAAAACATCCCCACCCTGCTTCAGGTATACTATGCCCCTCGATTCCACAAACATCAGGCAGACCATGACAGACTTAATCCAACGCCCTCGTCGCCTGCGCAAATCTCCTGCGCTGCGCGCTATGTTTGAAGAGACAACACTTAGCCTTAACGACCTGGTGTTGCCGATCTTTGTTGAAGAAGAAATTGACGACTACAAAGCCGTTGAAGCCATGCCAGGCGTGATGCGCATTCCTGAGAAACATCTGGCACGCGAAATTGAACGCATCGCCAACGCCGGTATTCGTTCCGTGATGACTTTCGGCATCTCTCACCATACCGATGAAACCGGCAGCGATGCCTGGCGGGAAGATGGACTGGTGGCGCGGATGTCGCGCATCTGCAAGCAGACCGTGCCTGAAATGATCGTGATGTCAGACACCTGCTTTTGTGAATACACTTCTCACGGTCACTGCGGTGTGCTGTGCGAGCATGGCGTCGACAACGACGCGACTCTGGAAAATTTAGGCAAGCAAGCCGTGGTTGCAGCTGCTGCAGGTGCGGACTTCATCGCCCCTTCCGCCGCGATGGATGGTCAGGTACAGGCGATTCGCCAGGCGCTGGACGCTGCGGGCTTTAAAGATACGGCGATTATGTCGTATTCGACCAAGTTTGCCTCTTCCTTTTATGGCCCGTTCCGCGAAGCGGCAGGAAGCGCATTAAAAGGCGACCGCAAAAGCTATCAGATGAACCCAATGAACCGTCGTGAGGCGATTCGTGAATCATTGCTGGATGAAGCCCAGGGCGCAGACTGCCTGATGGTGAAACCAGCTGGAGCGTACCTCGACATCGTGCGTGAGCTGCGTGGACGTACTGAATTGCCGATTGGCGCGTATCAGGTGAGCGGTGAGTATGCGATGATTAAGTTCGCCGCGCTGGCGGGTGCTATAGATGAAGAGAAAGTCGTGCTCGAAAGCTTAGGTTCGATTAAGCGTGCGGGTGCGGATCTGATTTTCAGCTACTTTGCGCTGGATTTGGCTGAGAAGAAGATTCTGCGTTAATGATCATTATGCCGGGTTATCCAACCCGGCATTTCCCCCTTACCCCGCCCGATAAAACGGTTTATCCCCAAGGATTGTCGCCCGATGCATTATCCGCCGCTGTGGCAGGTAATCCGCATTGGCATAGTGCTGAGTCACGCGGTTATCCCAAATCGCAATATCATTTGGTTGCCAGCGCCAGCGCACCTGAAACTCCGGTTTGGTGATATGGGCAAACAAAAAACTTAACAAGGCTTCGCTCTCTTTCTCGCTGACATCAACAATTCGCGTAGTAAAGCCTTCATTCACAAACAGCGCCTGTTTACCGCTCACCGGATGCGTTCGCACCACCGGATGTAGTAACGGCGGATTTTTCGCGACCGCCTCGCGCCAGCGTTGATGCTCCTCCTCCGTTTTGCGGTATTTGTATTCTGGGAACGATTTACGGAAATCATGCTCCGCACGCAGCCCGCTCAACAGCTGGCGGAAGGGAACAGAGAGTGCCTCATACGCCGCAATACCGCTGGTCCATAGCGTATCGCCGCCAGTCGAGGGTAACTCTTTCGCCGCCAGAATCGCCCCAGCAGGAGGCGTTTCAATAAATGTCACATCGGTATGCCAGTTGTCGTTATCTGGCGGATTATCGTTATGAGTATCCAGTACGATAATCTCGTCAACCCCTTCGGCATGAGGGTAAACAGGATGAATATGCAGCTCGCCAAAACGCTGGGCCAGCGCGCGTTGCTGCTGCGGCGTAATGGCCTGTTCACGCAGAAACACCACCTGATGACGCAGTACCGCATGGTAAAGCTGTTCAAACTGGTTATCACTTAACGGGCGCGTCAGGTCGGCACCCGTAATTTGTGCGCCAATATACGGCCCCAGCGGGGTAATGCTCAGACGTTCACTCATTGTACTTCTCCATGCCAGGGCGTGAGGCGGCGCTGTAACGCGCGCAGACCCAGTTCTAAAAGAAAGGCGATAATCGCAATCACCGCGATCCCCGCCAGCACCACGTCAGTCGCGAGAAATTCACCCGCTGACTGGACCATAAAACCCAAACCGCGCGTCGCGGCAATCAGCTCCGCCGCCACCAGGGTAGACCAGCCCACACCCAGACCAATGCGTAATCCGGTGAGAATTTCCGGCAGCGCACCGGGCAAAATAACAAACCACAGCACCTGCGCACGGCTGGCACCCAGCGACTGGGCGGCACGAATGCGAACCTGCTGCGCGCTTTTCACCCCCGCCAGCGCCGACATCGCCACAGGTGCAAAAATCGCTAAATAGATCAGTAAGATCTTCGAGGTTTCACCAATACCAAACCAGATCACCATCAGCGGCAAATACGCCAGCGGCGGCACCGGGCGATACAATTCAATTATCGGATCCAGAATGCCGCGCACCGTCGGGCTTAGCCCCATGGCGATCCCAACCGGAATGCCGATCAACACCGCCGCAAGTAGCGCCAGCACAATGCGCGTCAGGCTGGCTGCCAGATGCTGCCACAGGGTGGCGTCCATAAATCCCTGCGGTCCGGCAATGGTGAGCAGTTTTGCCAGTACTTGTTGCGGCGGCGGCAAAAACAGCGGGCTAATCAGTTGCAGCGCCGCCACTGCCCACCATACAGTGAGTAAAATCGCTAACGTGCCAATGCTTAAGGTCACCTGACGCGAGAGCGGCCAGCGCCATTTCAGCCGATGCGAATGCAGTTTTTCATTAATGAGCACACTCATGAGAACGCCTCCCGTTGCTCAAATACGCGGCTTAAAACATATTCGCGCATGGCGATGAATTGTGGATCGGACTTGATGCTGCGGCTCGACTCTCCCGCAACAAAGCGGCGAGCAAAGTTGAGCGGCAGCCGCTCCAGCACGCGGCCAGGGCCGGGTGAAAGCAGAACCAGTTCAGTCGCCATAAACACCGCTTCTTCTATATCGTGGGTAATCAACAGCATCTGCTTGCCCGTCTCCTGCCAGAGTTTCAGCAGCAGAGTTTGCATCTGATCGCGGGTGAAGGCGTCCAGCGCGCCAAACGGTTCGTCGAGTAATAACAGCTGGGGATTCGCCGCCAGCGCGCGGGCAATCCCTACCCGCTGACGTTGACCGCCGGAAAGCTGCCAGATATAGCGTTTTTCTGCGCCTTCCAGCCCCACTTTTTTCAGCATCTGGTGCGCGATTTCCAGGCGCTGTACTTTCTCTACACCTGCCAGTTGCAGGCCGAACGCCACGTTGTCTACCACATTACGCCACGGCAACAGCCCTTCATTCTGAAAAACCACGCCCCGCTCTGCGCCCGGTCCCTCAATGCACTTACCCGCCAGTTGAATGCTGCCATGCTGATAAGGCACAAAACCGGCAATCAGATTCAGCAAGGTGGTTTTGCCGCAGCCAGACGGTCCCAGAACCACCAGAAGCTCGCCGCTTTCCAGCGTCAGGTTGATATCTTCCAACGCCGGTTTGCCGCCATAATCGGCGTAAAGATGAGAGATTTGCAGCATCTGCGCCTCCTTTTATTGCACGAAGCGCGAGGTCACGTACTGGCTGTAATCGTTCGCTACAGCCGGGACTTTGCCCTGCTCTTTCAAAAACTGCGCGGTGTCGATGATCGCTTTGTTCACCGATCCGGTCAGTTCTGCCGTTTGCTGCTGCGGCGTCAGATAGGTATTCCCCTTCACCAGCCCCGGAACGTCACCTTCAGGCACGCCGCTTAAACGTGCCAGTTTGCTGATGTTTTCAGGCTGTATCAGCCACGCGTCTGGGTTAGCAATGTACGGTTGCTGAGCATCGATGGCGCTTTTAGCGAACGCTTTCACGACCTCAGGATGTTTCTCGGCAAAATCTTTGCGCACTACCCAGACATCCAGCGTCGGCGCGCCCCACTGCCCGACCTGTTCAGAATCGGTCAGCACCTTGCCGTCTTTTTCCAGGGCGTTAACCGCCGGTGCCCAGACATAAGCACCATCAATGTCTCCCCGTTGCCATGCGGCGATAATCGCGGGTGGCTGCAGGTTCACTATCTCCACTTGTCCGGGTTTTATACCCCAGTGTTTCAGCGCCGCCAGCAGGCTGTAGTGGGTGGTGGAGATAAACGGTACGGCGATGCGTTTGCCAATGAGATCTTCCGGTTTGCTGATAGTTTTCTTTACCACCAGCGCTTCGGAGTTACCCAGTTTTGACGCCAGTAAGAAGACTTCAATCGGCACCTGTTGGCTGGCTGCCACCGCTAATGGGCTGGAACCGAGGTTACCGATTTGGACATCGCCTGAAGCCAGCGCCCGCACGATGCTGGCTCCGCTGTCAAACTTACGCCAGTCCACCGTCGCCCCGCTCTCTTTAGCAAAGGTGTTATCAGCCTGAGCCACTTTCGCCGGTTCAGCGGAGGTTTGATAGGCCACGGTGACGTTCACCGCCTGTGCCTGAAAAGCGATGAATGCCAGTGCGGCAAGAAGTGTGTTACGCGATGAAATTGCCATGATTGTCTGCTCCCCTGTCTTGTTATAGGAGCAGTATTCAGGAATAAAAACATTCATTAAAAGAATTAGTCGTTATCGCACAGATGATTTTATTCTTAGCAAAAAAGCGGCAAAGGAAAGATTAAATATGCAATTACACCCACTCTGACAATTCAGTAAGTTACTGCACTTCATTTTTATTAATGCATAAACAAGCAGAACATAATGTCTTTTATTTTATTAACAGCAATACATATAATGAAATCATTATATTCACATTGCATATATAAGTGTATCATTCTCAATCAACCACATAATACATTCACATAATGTATATAACCCATATTTGTGCATAGAACATATTTTTAATATGTAATTAATTGACAAACTAAATCACATCTAAATACAATATATAAAACAATATAACTATACAAACCAAACACACAAACACTTAACATATGAACTACATAAAAGATTACGCAGTCGTATCCCCGTACCTGAAAGCCCCTTATTTTTCAGCTATCAGCAATTTTTAACACTTAAAAATTAGCATCTGTCTGCGCCAGAGATTACGTCTCTGCGGGCGTCGTTGTGCTTGTAGTATAATAAATAAAATGGAGTGTCATTAAGTGGATAAGGTTTTAGATTCAGCCATCCTTTCTTCGGAAAATAAAAGAAAGGGTATCCTTGCTATTGGCGCACATCCTGATGATATAGAATTGGGCTGTGGCGCGTCGCTTGCTCGTCTTGCGCAAAAAGGAATTTATATCGCAGCCGTGGTGATGACTACCGGCAACTCTGGCACAGATGGAATAATCGATCGCCATGAAGAATCGCGCAACGCCCTAAAGATATTAGGGTGCCACCAAACTATTCATCTTAATTTTGCTGACACCCGCGCGCATTTACAGCTCAATGATATGATTTCCGCCCTGGAAGATATCATTAAAAATCAAATTCCTTCTGATGTTGAAATCATGCGGGTATATACCATGCATGATGCCGACCGCCATCAGGATCATCTTGCTGTTTATCAAGCTTCAATGGTTGCCTGCCGAACTATTCCACAAATTCTCGGCTACGAAACCCCAAGCACCTGGCTTTCATTTATGCCTCAGGTTTTTGAATCCGTTAAAGAAGAATATTTCACAGTCAAACTTGCTGCATTAAAAAAACATAAAAGCCAGGAACGACGCGATTATATGCGTCATGATCGCCTGCGTGCAGTTGCACAATTTCGCGGGCAACAGGTCAATAGCGATCTGGGTGAAGGCTTTGTAATTCATAAAATGATTCTTTGAGCAAATTGCATGAAAACCTGGATATTTATCTGTATGTCCATAGCAATGTTGCTATGGTTTTTAAGTACGCTAAAACGTAAACCCAGTCAAAAGAAAGGCTGTATTGACGCAATTATACCTGCTTATAACGAAGGCCCGTGTCTGGCACAGTCACTGGATAATCTGCTGCGTAACCCTTATTTTTGCCGGGTAATTTGCGTAAACGACGGCTCCACGGACAATACCGAATCGGTCATGGAGGAAGTCAAACGCAAATGGGGCGACCGCTTTGTTGCCGTCACGCAAAAAAATACCGGTAAAGGTGGTGCGCTGATGAATGGCCTCAATTACGCCACCTGCGACCAGGTTTTTTTAAGTGATGCCGACACCTATGTTCCGCCCGATCAAGACGGAATGGGCTATATGCTGGCAGAAATTGAGCGCGGTGCCGATGCCGTAGGCGGCATTCCCTCTACTGCGTTGAAAGGCGCGGGTCTGTTACCACACATCCGCGCGACCGTAAAGTTGCCGATGATTGTTATGAAGCGCACGCTACAGCAGCTCGTGGGCGGCGCACCGTTTATTATCAGCGGTGCCTGCGGGATGTTCCGTACTGATGTATTGCGTAAGTTCGGTTTCTCGGATCGTACTAAAGTCGAAGACCTTGATCTCACCTGGACATTGGTGGCAAACGGCTACCGTATTCGGCAGGCGAATCGCTGCATCGTATACCCACAGGAATGCAACAGCCCGCGTGAGGAGTGGCGTCGCTGGCGGCGTTGGATTGTGGGCTACGCGGTCTGTATGCGCCTGCATAAAAGACTTTTATTTAGCCGCTTCGGTATCTTCAGTATATTTCCTATGCTGTTGGTTGTGCTTTATGGCGTTGGGATTTATCTCACTACCTGGTTTAATGAATTCATTACCACCGGGCCGCATGGTGTGGTGTTGGCAATGTTTCCGCTTATCTGGGTCGGCGTAGTTTGTGTTATTGGTGCTTTTAGCGCCTGGTTTCATCGTTGCTGGTTGTTGGTGCCTTTAGCACCGCTTTCCGTTGTGTATGTATTATTAGCTTATGCCATCTGGATTATTTATGGACTTATTGCCTTTTTTACTGGACGCGAACCTCAGCGCGACAAACCCACCCGCTATTCCGCACTGGTGGAAGCGTCAACCGCTTATTCCCAACCTTCTGTCACAGGAACTGAAAAACTTTCTGAAGCTTAATGTTAAAGAGAAAAATATTCAGATTGCAGACCAGGTAATTATTGATGAAACTGCAGGTGAAGTTGTTATCGGCGCGAATACCCGTATTTGTCACGGTGCCGTTATTCAGGGTCCGGTAGTGATTGGCGCAAACTGCCTGATAGGTAATTATGCGTTTATTCGTCCTGGCACAATAATCAGCAATGGCGTAAAAATTGGTTTTGCCACCGAAATTAAAAATGCGGTTATTGAAGCGGAAGCAACGATTGGTCCGCAATGCTTTATCGCCGACTCGGTAGTTGCAAACCAGACATATTTGGGCGCACAAGTACGTACCAGTAATCATCGTCTGGATCAACAGCCCGTATCTGTTCGAACTCCAGAGGGAATTATCGCTACCGAATGCGATAAATTAGGTTGTTATATCGGGCAGCGTTCACGCCTTGGTGTACAAGTTATTATTTTGCCTGGGCGAATTATTTCCCCGAACACGCAACTTGGCCCGCGCGTGATTGTAGAACGTAATTTACCTACCGGAACTTATTCACTCCGACAAGAACTTATCCGTACAGGAGATTAAAATGATAAAACGGACGTTATTAGCGGCAGCAATTTTTAGCACATTGCCCGCTTATGCCGGGTTAACTTCCATTACCGCGGGCTACGATTTTACCGATTATTCTGGCGATCATGGCAACCGTAATTTAGCGTATGCTGAACTGGTGGCGAAAGTTGAAAACGCAACGCTGCTTTTTAATCTTTCCCAGGGGCGTCGTGATTATGAAACTGAACATTTCAATGCCACTCGCGGTCAGGGTGCGGTCTGGTATAAATGGAATAACTGGCTGACAACCCGAACGGGTATTGCCTTTGCGGATAATACGCCGGTCTTTGCCCGCCAGGATTTTCGTCAGGATATTAACCTGGCACTGTTGCCAAAAACGCTTTTCACGACCGGTTATCGCTACACTAAATATTACGATGATGTCGAAGTCGATGCCTGGCAAGGCGGCGTATCCCTCTATACTGGCCCGGTGATCACCAGCTATCGCTATACCCATTATGACTCCAGCGATGCAGGTGGTAGTTACAGCAATATGATTTCCGTGCGTCTGAATGACCCGCGCGGCACTGGTTATACGCAACTATGGCTAAGCCGCGGAACAGGTGCTTACACCTATGACTGGACGCCAGAAACACGCTACGGCAGCATGAAGAGCGTCAGTCTGCAACGTATTCAACCGCTGACTGAGCAACTTAATCTCGGGCTGACGGCAGGTAAAGTGTGGTACGACACCCCAACCGATGATTATAACGGTCTGCAACTTGCAGCCCATCTGACCTGGAAATTCTGATTCCTTCTGCCGCCCGCTATCCGGGGCGGCCTTCCCTGCCGATTAGCCCCCCCCTTTCCTCTTTGTTTTCCGACCACATTCACCGGATAAATTTTATTCTCCAGTGTTATATACTATAGGGGGGTATGCATTGACATATAGCATACCCCCCTATAGTATATTGCGTGCAGATGATGAGGTGCGAAATGCCCAGTACTCCGGAAGAGAAGAAAAAGGTCCTTACTCGAGTTCGTCGTATTCGGGGGCAGATTGATGCTCTGGAACGGTCGCTGGAGGGTGATGCCGAATGCCGTGCCATACTCCAACAGATCGCTGCCGTTCGGGGCGCGGCTAACGGGCTGATGGCAGAAGTGCTTGAAAGCCATATCCGGGAAACGTTTGACCGAAATGACTGCTACAGCCGCGAAGTCAGCCAATCCGTTGACGACACTATTGAACTGGTTCGTGCCTATCTTAAATAGCTGAATCTATTACCATATTGAGGAAGAGCGAGAGATGAAATCACGTGCTGCCGTTGCATTTGCTCCCGGTAAACCGCTGGAAATCGTTGAAATTGACGTTGCACCACCGAAAAAAGGTGAAGTGCTGATTAAAGTCACCCATACCGGCGTTTGCCATACCGACGCATTTACCCTCTCCGGCGATGACCCGGAAGGTGTATTCCCGGTAGTTCTCGGTCACGAAGGGGCCGGCGTTGTGGTTGAAGTCGGTGAAGGCGTAACCAGCGTCAAACCTGGCGACCATGTGATCCCGCTTTACACCGCAGAGTGCGGCGAGTGTGAGTTCTGTCGTTCCGGCAAAACCAACCTCTGTGTTGCGGTTCGCGAAACCCAGGGTAAAGGCCTGATGCCAGACGGCACCACCCGTTTTTCTTACAACGGGCAGCCGCTTTATCACTACATGGGATGCTCTACATTCAGTGAATACACCGTGGTCGCGGAAGTGTCTCTGGCCAAAATTAATCCAGAAGCAAACCACGAACACGTCTGCCTGCTGGGCTGTGGCGTGACCACCGGTATTGGCGCGGTACACAACACGGCTAAAGTCCAGCCAGGTGATTCTGTTGCCGTATTTGGTCTTGGCGCGATTGGTCTGGCAGTGGTTCAGGGCGCGCGTCAGGCGAAAGCGGGACGGATTATCGCTATTGATACCAACCCGAAGAAATTCGATCTTGCGCGTCGATTCGGTGCTACCGACTGCATTAACCCGAATGACTACGACAAACCGATTAAAGATGTCCTGCTGGATATCAACAAATGGGGTATCGACCATACCTTTGAATGCATCGGTAACGTCAACGTGATGCGTGCGGCGCTGGAAAGTGCGCACCGCGGCTGGGGTCAGTCGGTGATCATCGGGGTAGCTGGTTCTGGTCAGGAAATCTCCACCCGTCCATTCCAGTTGGTCACCGGTCGCGTATGGAAAGGTTCCGCGTTTGGCGGCGTGAAAGGTCGTTCCCAGTTACCGGGTATGGTTGAAGATGCGATGAAAGGCGATATCGATCTGGAACCGTTTGTCACGCATACCATGAGCCTGGATGAAATTAATGACGCCTTTGACCTGATGCATGAAGGCAAATCCATTCGAACCGTAATTCGTTACTGATTTCCCGCAGGTTTACCCGTCCAGTTCAGACGGGGTTCTTAATACTCTCCCCGGGCAGCCGTCCGGGGGATTAACCGTGAGATAATGACTGATGGAACTCATTGAAAAACATGCCAGCTTTGGCGGCTGGCAAAATGTGTATCGGCATTATTCCCCATCACTGAAATGTGAAATGAATGTCGGCGTCTATCTCCCACCAAAAGCCGCAAGTGAAAAATTGCCGGTGTTGTACTGGCTTTCAGGGCTGACTTGCAACGAGCAGAATTTCATTACTAAATCGGGGATGCAACGTTACGCGGCTGAGCACAACATTATTGTTGTTGCGCCAGACACCAGTCCGCGAGGCAGTCATGTCGCAGATGCCGACCGTTACGATCTCGGGCAAGGTGCCGGGTTTTACCTGAACGCAACGCAAGCGCCGTGGAATGAACATTACAAAATGTATGATTATATCCACAACGAGCTGCCGGATTTAGTGATGCAACATTTTCCGGCAACGGCCAGAAAGTCTATCTCAGGTCATTCTATGGGCGGGCTGGGCGCACTGGTGCTGGCGTTACGTAACCCAGATGAATATGTCAGCGTCTCGGCGTTTTCGCCCATTGTCTCCCCATCGCAAGTACCGTGGGGACAGCAAGCCTTTACCGCATATCTTGGTGAAAATAAAGAGGCGTGGTTGGATTACGATCCGGTGAGCCTTATTTCACAAGGTCAACGCGTTGCGGAAATAATGGTTGATCAGGGGTTGAGTGATGATTTTTACGCAGAACAGCTGCGGACTCCAAATCTTGAAAAGATCTGCCAGGAGATGAATATCAAGACGTTAATCCGTTATCACGAGGGTTATGATCACAGCTATTATTTTGTCTCCAGTTTTATTGGCGAGCATATTGCCTACCACGCCAATAAACTGAATATGCGTTAATAATAGTGCACGACTGCCGGATGCGGCGTGAACGCCTTATCCGCCTACATTTCGCCCGCAGGCCGTAGGCATGATAAGACGCGCATAGCGTCGCATCAGGCATCTGCGCACGACTTATCTATGTTTACCACATCAAATCATCAGGCACTTTGAAGTCGGCATACGGATCGTCTTCATCCTGCTCTTCGGCACTGAGCGCGCTGTGCAACACAATACTGCTGGCATCACGCTGAGCAATTTTATCGGCAACGCTGGCGGGAATAATTGCGTATTCACCTTCGCTATTGTTATCGACCAACAAGCGGGCAATCGCCAGACGACCATTAATCAACTGCGCTTGCGTGAGCTTATCGACAAAGATTTTCTTAATCAGATTACCGTCAGTGAAGTTAAAACCAATATCGCCATTAGCAATGGTGATTCGGTTCATTTCAATGAGCTGCTTCACCTGAGCTTTATATTCTTTCGCCAACGCCGCTTGTTTTTGCTGCTCGCTAAGCTGTTTATCACGTTCAAGCTGTGCCTTTTTATTTTCTTCTACCGCCGCCCGAGCTTCACGCGCCTGAACGCGCGATTTTTTCGCCGTTCTCTCGACCTTCGCCGCTTTTTTGCTGGTGACTAATCCTGCTTTGAGCAACTGCTCTTGTAAGGTAAGTTTTGCCATCTTTGTTTCCAAACCCGCTGAATAATTTTTAGCGAGTATACCTGTAAACGCCGTAGGTGTATTGGGGGCAAGTCCCTTTCGCCCCTACTTAATAAGGCGCGTCAGGCATCGGCACACGGCTGCATTCGTGATCTCCGGCTCATCAAAATAAACACTGCCAGGCCAGCAACAAGAATACCCGGCGCTGAAGCGGCCATTACGCCAACCGTGCCAGTACCTAATGCCAGCATTTTCCCGGCCAGTAACGGACCGCTCATAGCCCCCAGACGCCCTACCGCCACGGCTGTTCCCACACCTGTTGCGCGGATCTGCGAACTGTAAAACAACGGTGCCAGGGCATACAAAACGCTTTGCCCACCTGTCGCAAACAACCCCGCGACGAATCCCGCCAGCAACATACCGTTAAATGACGACACCGTTCCCAGCGCCAGCAGCGAAGCTAACATGCCGCTATAAATCAGTAGCGACATGGTTACTGGACGCAGCTTATCCATCAATGCGCCCAACATTAACGTCCCGCTTGCCGCCCCCATTTGCAGTGCAAACATCACCCCTGCCGCCTGCGATGGCTGGAATCCTTGCTCCACCAAAAGCAGCGGTAGCCAGTTGATCAACATGTAGACCACCAGCAGAGTGAAGAAATAACACAACCACAGCAGCAGCGTCGCGGTGGCCGTTTCTGGCGCAAATAAGGCACGCAGTGGTGGCGCAGCCTGTTTTTCGCCAGCGAACACCGCCGACTCCGGCAGCCAACGCATTAATAGCGGCACCAGAATCAACGGCACCACACCACCGACCCAAAACACCGTTTGCCATGCTAAGTTTGCCCCCGCGAAACCCAGTGTCGCCGCCAGCGCCGCGCCAATGGGAACACCGCAATACATCAGGCTCACTGCCGTCCCACGAAAACGTGGACCCGCGGCTTCAGACGTCAGGGCGATAAGATTCGGCAACGCCGCCCCCAGCCCGACACCGGTCATCAGCCGCGCAAAGACCAGTGAGGGGAAATCCCAGGCAATCGCCGTTGCCAGTGAGAACAAACCAAACAGCGCAACTGAGCTAATTAAAATACGCTTACGACCATAACGGTCCGCCAGCATTCCGCCAACCAGCGCGCCGGGTAGCAAACCGAGTATTCCGGCGCTGAATATCCAGCCCATTTGCATTTTATCGAGTGCGAAAGCCTGGGCGATGCCACCCGCCGCAATGCCAGCCGCCTGAAGATCCAGCCCTTCCATCAGAGCGACCAAAAAACAAAGCCCGATGGTCAGCATCAGGCGGGATGAAGATGATGAAGGGGTACGAGTCGACATAAGATGAACCTCGTTGCGAGTGCAGGTGAATCGCGGCTGATACATTGTCAGCCGCGTAATCAGAACCATTTAATGACTGCCTACAGGCGAAATGTAGGCCGAACAAGACGTTTACGCCGCATCCGGCAGTCGTGCTCAGATGCCTGATGCGACGCTAACGCGTCTTATCTGGCCTACAAATTCTCGCGCCATCCGTAGGCCGGATAAGGCGTTCACGCCGCATCCGGCAGTCGTGCTGGGATGGGCATACAAAATGCACGTTCTCGGCAGTCAATATTATTTGTTGTTGCGCAGATCCAGCGCCACGTCAACGATCATATCCTCCTGGCCGCCAACCATCCGGCGTTTGCCCAGCTCAACGAGAATATCCACCGCGCTTAAGCCATAACGCGCCGCCGCCGTTTCACAGTGACGCAGGAAGCTGGAGTAAACACCAGCGTATCCCAGCGCCAGCGTTTCGCGATCGACTCGTACCGGACGATCCTGCAACGGACGCACCAGGTCGTCAGCGGCATCCATTAACGCATAGAGATCGGTCCCATGCTGCCAGCCCAGTTTATCCGCGGCGGCAATAAACACTTCCAGCGGCGCGTTACCTGCGCCCGCGCCCATTCCTGCGAGACTGGCGTCGATTCGGTCACAGCCCTCTTCCACCGCCGCGATAGAGTTCGCCACGCCAAGACTCAGGTTATGGTGAGCGTGCATGCCGGTTTGCGTTTCTGGTTTCAGCACTGCTTTCAGGGCGCGGAAACGGTCACGGATATCGCTCATGTTCATCGCACCGCCAGAATCCACCACATAAATACAGGTCGCACCGTAGCCTTCCATCAGCTTTGCCTGCTTTGCGAGATTCTCTGGCGTGGTCATATGGCTCATCATCAGAAAACCAACGGTGTCCATTCCGAGCTCGCGGGCATACTGAATATGCTGGGCGGAAACATCAGCTTCGGTACAGTGCGTTGCCACACGAACCACCCGCGCGCCAGCCTGCCAGGCATTTTTCAAATCGTGAATAGTGCCGATTCCTGGCAGCAACAACGTCGCGATTTTGGCGTGCTTCACCACATCCGCCGCTGCTTCAATCCATTCAAGGTCGCTATGTGCGCCGAAACCATAGTTAAAGCTGGACCCCTGCAAACCGTCGCCGTGGGCCACTTCAATCGAATCCACGCGGGCATCGTCCAGTGCTTTGGCAATCTGGCGAACGTTTTCCAGCGAATACTGATGACGAATGGCGTGCATACCGTCACGCAACGTGACGTCCGAGATATATAGTTTTTTACCGTTCATGCCGCTTCTCCTGCCTTGCGCGCCAGTGACTGGGCCATTTTTTCCGCTGTCGCCAGCGCACTGGAAGTCATAATGTCGAGGTTGCCCGCATAGGCAGGCAGATAATGTGCTGCGCCTTCGACTTCCAGCCAGACCGCCGTTTTCAGCCCGGAGAACTGCCCCACGCCCGGCAAATTAACCGGTTTATCCTGCGGGATGACTTCAAACTGCACGCGCTGTTTCAGGCGATAACCTGGTACGTAAGCCTGCACCGCTTCAGCCATTTCATTGATTGAGGCTTCGATATCATCTTGTGAAGCTTCATCGCTCAATACATACACCGTGTCACGCATCATCAACGGTGGCTCTGCTGGGTTAAGCACAATAATCGCCTTCCCTTTTGCCGCGCCACCCACCACTTCAATGGCGCGCGAAGTGGTTTCCGTAAATTCATCGATATTGGCACGCGTGCCAGGTCCGGCAGATTTACTGGCAATAGAAGCGATAATTTCGGCGTAATGAACACGCGCCACGCGTGAAACTGCCGCTACCATTGGAATGGTGGCCTGGCCGCCGCAGGTAACCATGTTGACGTTCAGTTGTTCGACATTCGCATCAAGGTTAACCACCGGCACGCAGTAGGGGCCGATGGCAGCAGGCGTCAGGTCAATTAAGCGAATATCCGGTTTCGCTTCGCGCAAAGCGGCATCGTTTTTCACATGCGCACCCGCGCTGGTCGCATCAAATACAATGTCGATATCAGCAAATTCAGGCATGTTCATCAGCCCGATCACCCCTTCATGGGTGGTGGCGACGCCCATACGTCTGGCACGCGCCAGACCGTCGGACTGAGGATCAATGCCGACCATCACCGCCATCTCCAGATGCTGACCGTGACGCAAAATTTTAATCATCAGATCGGTGCCAATGTTGCCAGAACCGATAATGGCGACTTTACGCTTACTCATGACAGACTTCCTTTTGGGGCTGCGCTTGAAAATGTCGCAGCAACTGAACCTATGCCTTCGATATGGGCTTCAAAACGATCGCCCGCATTCACCGCCACCATCGGACCTAATGCCCCGGTAAGAATGATATCTCCGGCGCGCAGCGGTTCTCCCAGGCTGGCCATTTTGCGTGCCAGCCAGACGGCAGCATTAAGCGGATGTCCCAGGCATTCGCTGCCACGCCCGCTGGAAACCTCTTCGTTATTACGCGTCATCTTCATGGCGCAGTTTTTCAGGTCTAACCCCGCCGGACGTTGCGCCGGACCGCCGATGACATACACCCCGCAGGAGGCGTTATCTGCCACGGTATCGACAAACTGAATCGACCAGTCGCGAATGCGGCTACCCACCACCTCCAGCGCCGGAAGTACCCATTCAATGACGTTATACAGTTCGTCGAAGGTGATATCGGTTGCGGGCAAATCGCGGTTCAACACCAGTGCAATCTCCGCTTCAATGCGGGGTTGCAGAACACGGGAAAAAGGAATGGTTTCGTTATCGCCATAACACATGTCGGCAAATAATGTCCCGAAATCCGGTTGATCAACGCCCAGTTGTTGCTGCACTTTCGGATGCGTCAGGCCCACTTTACGCCCCACCACGCGACGCCCCTGCGCAACGTCATGTTGCACATTGATGCGCTGAATGGCGTAGGCCGCTTCAGCGTTTTCAATACCAATCAGATCGCGCAGCGGCGCAATCGCTTCGCCCTGCTCTGCGGCGCGGCGTAAATCCGCCGCCAGTTGCTCAAGAGTATGCTTCGTCATGACCGTTCCTTAAGGGCGTGCGAGGAAATTCAGCACCAGTTGATTGAAAGCGTCGGCATGTTCCCACTGCGCCCAGTGACCACAGTCGCGGAAGATATGCAGTTCAGAACCGGCAATGCCGGACAGCAGACGCAGACCCGCATCCATCGGCACAAAGCGGTCGTTGCGCCCCCAGACAATCAGGGTTTGCGCTTTGATTTCCGCCAGACGTGGGCCAAAATCCGGGAACTGTTTCGGATTGGCTTCCAGGCTCTTAACGAAGTTTTCCAGGTGATCGCGGCGCGACAGCATATTATTCAGGCGCGCTTCAAACAGGGCGTCGGTCAAATCGCTGGTATCAAAAACGAAGATATCCATCATCAGCTTCAGGTTTTCGATAGTCGGCTGACGATAAAGCTGATTCAGTCGCTTAATACCTTCGGTTGGCATCGGCGTAAACAAACTCATGCCGCCCGTACCGCCGCCCATCAGCACCAGTTTGCCGACGCGCTCCGGCCAGTTAAGAGTGAACGCCACAGAACTGTGGCCGCCCATCGAGTTGCCCAGCAGGTGGATTTTGGCGATATCCAGTTGATCCACCACGCTTTTCAGGATTCGCGCATTAAGATCCGATCGCGAACCACTATTAACGATCGAATCGCTCTTACCCCAACCCGGACAATCCAGCAGGATCACCCGATAGCCCGCCTCTACCAGCGGATCGATATTGCGGCTGAAGTTCGCCCAGCCAGTAGCACCCGGGCCGGAACCATGCAGCAGGACAACAGTTTCGTCGCCTTGTCCGCAGTCATTAAAATGGATGCGCAGCGTTTTACCCGCTTCTTCTACATTCAGAAAACGGCTGGTGGCGGCTTCGGTTTGTGGCTGATAACTCATCATCTTCTCCTGCATATTCAGTTCTCTGTTCTGGCGCTTAACGAGCCAAATCCGGCAATCCACTCCGGGATTGGGCGGTAATAACGCCCTTCGCTACGCCAGTTGCCAAACGCAGAAATAGCGGCAAAAGCGGCGACCCAGGTTTTGATTTCATGTGTCGACTTTCCGGCAATGGCGGAAAGCTCTTCGTTACTGACGGCATCCAGTTCCTGTATGCGTCCCTGCTCCAGCAAAGTCATGAACTGGTTATCCCAAATCGGGTTGAGGGGATGCAGCGTTCTCTGATCCTCAACAAACTTCTCAGCGGCGCTAATCACCCGTTGCTGACGCAATTCGCGCTCACTGGCGGGTAAATCTTTCCCGCTCCCCAACAGACGGTCGCGCATATGGGCATCGGCTTTCGCCAGTTCTGGCACCGGCGGCTGATGGGAAAGCCCACCGGAACCCAGGAACAGCACGCGTTTATTGAGAGTACTGGTGAAACGTCCAATGGCTTCACCCAACATGCGGGTACGCTGGAAACCGGGCAACGGCGTGGCGACACCGTTGATGAACACAGGCAAAACCGGCACCTTATCCAGCCCGCCGAGCAGGAACTCCAGCGGCTGGGCGAACCCGTGGTCCACCTGCATACAGTAAGAAACGGCAAGATCGATCCCGCTCTTCATGACGGCATGCGCACAGGCCTCCGCCAGCTCAACAGGCACGGGCAGCTCTCCTGCCGCACTACCGAAATCACCAATTGCCGTCGCTCCAACGCCTAAACAGAACGGTGGCATCACGTCATAGAAAAAGCCGTTGTAGTGATCTGGCGCAAACAGCACCACCAGTTCAGGGGAGAAAGCCGCAATACGCTCGCGGGCGCTGGCAATCACGCCATTGACCTCATCGAGCACCTCTTGCGCCGGGTCGACATACCCCACCAGCGGCGAGTGGGAAAGACAGTGAAGATAAGCGTGCATATCAGGCTACCTTTTCGACAGAAACGTCGGCATCAGGGCGGGTCAGCGTCATCACCGACGCCAGTTTATTCAGGGTCTTGCCCAGGGTTTGCGGAATGGCGGTGGCGGCAACAAAGCGATCCGGGCGCATCACCACCAGCGAAGCATTGTGTTGCGCGAACCAGCTACGCAGGCGACCTTGCGTATCGCCCACGCGTAGTACGCCGTCGTGGTTATCCTGTGCGGTATGAATTTGCACTTCCGGCACCACCTGAATGAAGCGTGTGCCCAACGCGCGCCACTGCTGGATTTGCTCGTCGCTCATCCCCCACAGTGGATTGCATCCCCAGCCAATTACCGCGAAGTTCGCGCCGATCGCGTTATCGAGCAGCGTCACGTCGCCGTTTTCCAGCGTGACTTTCGGCTGAATAAACATCTTGCCGACCGGAGAGTGCTTCGCTTCGCCCTCACGCACCAGCGCACCGCCGTAATATTGCGGCATCGGCTTGAAGCGCATTTCGAGGAAGTAGCGTTTTACTGGCGGCAGATAATTCAACAGCCAGGAAACGCCGTCACGTAACGTACCCTGCCAGCGTTTCGGCGGAGCCAGCACGTTGCCCGCCGTCACGGACAGGTCAATCATCGCTTTGGCGTGATCGCGACGTTCTTGTTGATAGGTATCGAGCAGCGCATCACGGGCTTTCCCCTGGATAACCAACGCCAGTTTCCATGCGAGGTTAAAGGCGTCGCGCATACCACTGTTATAGCCCTGCCCCTGCCACACCGGCATGATGTGCGCGGCATCGCCCGCCAGCAGTACGCGATCAATACGGAAACGTTGCGCCAGTCGCGCGTTATGGGTGTAGACACGCTGGCGAATCAATTCAACATTGTCCGGATTAGGCAGCACTTTGCTTAACAGCTTGCGCATATTTTGCGGCTCACGCAGCTGTTCTTCGGTTTCTCCCGGCATCACCATAAATTCAAAGCGACGTACCGCATGAGGCAGCGCGGCAGAAACATACGGGCGCACCGGATCACAACACAAATAGATATGGGGCGTACTTAACGGATCGTTGGCGATATCTACCACAATCCACTGATTTGGCGCAGTTTTACCTTCAAACGGCACATTCAGGGTGCGACGGACAAAACTTGCCCCACCATCACAGGCCACCAGCCACTGGGCTTTGACCGTTTCCCGCTGCCCTTCTTCCGTTTTCAGGTGCAAGGTCACTTCGTCATCTTGCTGGCTGAAGGCCTCCAGCTCGCGGGAAAACAGGCAGCGCACATTCGGAAAACGCGACAATCCTTCCAGCATCACCGCATCGACCTGAGGCTGAATAAAGGCGTTACGGCGCGGCCAGCCAAATTCATCGGTCATTGGCTGAATATCAGCAAAACAGCGGCCTTTCGGGGTGAGAAAACGCATCGCGTGCCACGGCGTAGTGTGCGGCAGAACATTATCGACCAGGCCAACCGACTGCATGGTGCGCAGCGCCTCGTCATCAATACCAATCGCCCGCGGGTAGTCGATCAACTTATCGAGTTTCTCCACCACCAGCACGTCAATGCCCATCTGGCCGAGATAGTTCGCCATCATCAGCCCGACCGGACCGGCACCAGCGATCGCCACCTGAACGCTATGGTTAACAGCAGGCTGGATGTCAGGGTGTTGTATTGCCATTTCAGTACCTCACGACTCGGACAAAATGCCGTTGCGCGCACAGTACAGCGCAACTTATTTTGTTAAAAACATGTAAATGATTTTTTATTGTGCGCTCAGTATAGGAAGGGTGTTTTCGGCTACAATCAAAACATGCCCGAATGTGCACCAGGTGCACAACGTTGTTTTAACTATAGAAATGTCAATTAATATGCAGAACAATGAGCAGACGGAATACAAAACCGTGCGCGGCTTAACCCGCGGTCTAATGTTATTAAATATGTTAAATAAACTTGATGGCGGTGCCAGCGTCGGGCTGCTGGCGGAACTCAGCGGCCTGCATCGCACCACTGTGCGGCGACTGCTGGAGACGCTGCAGGAAGAGGGATATGTCCGGCGTAGTCCCTCCGATGACAGTTTTCGTCTGACCATCAAAGTGCGGCAATTAAGCGAAGGATTTCGTGACGAACAGTGGATTTCTGCACTGGCGGCCCCACTGCTGGGCGATCTGTTGCGCGAAGTGGTATGGCCGACAGATGTGTCCACGCTGGATGTTGATGCAATGGTGGTACGCGAAACCACTCACCGTTTCAGCCGCTTATCCTTTCACCGGGCAATGGTCGGGCGACGTTTACCGCTCCTGAAAACCGCCTCGGGCCTGACCTGGCTGGCCTTTTGCCCGGAACAAGAACGCAAGGAATTAATCGAGATGTTAGCCTCCCGCCCCGGTGATGACTATCAACTGGCACGGGAACCGTTAAAGCTGGAAGCCATTCTGGCGCGCGCGCGCAAAGAGGGGTACGGACAGAACTACCGCGGCTGGGATCAAGAAGAAAAGATCGCCTCTATTGCCGTACCGCTGCGCAGTGAACAACGGGTGATTGGCTGTCTGAATCTGGTGTATATGGCGAGCGCAATGACCATTGAACAGGCAGCGGAAAAGCATCTTCCGGCGCTACAACGGGTGGCAAAACAGATCGAAGAAGGGGTTGAATCGCAGGCTATTCTGGTGGCCGGACGGCGAAGCGGCATGCATTTACGTTGACACCATCGAATGGCGCAAAACCTTTCGCGGTATGGCATGATAGCGCCCGGAAGAGAGTCAATTCAGGGTGGTGAATGTGAAACCAGTAACGCTATACGATGTCGCAGAGTATGCCGGTGTCTCTTATCAGACCGTTTCCCGCGTGGTGAACCAGGCCAGCCACGTTTCTGCGAAAACGCGGGAAAAAGTAGAAGCGGCGATGGCGGAGCTGAATTACATTCCCAACCGCGTGGCACAACAACTGGCGGGCAAGCAGTCGTTGCTGATTGGCGTTGCCACCTCCAGTCTGGCCCTGCACGCGCCGTCGCAAATTGTCGCGGCGATTAAATCTCGCGCCGATCAACTGGGTGCCAGCGTGGTGGTGTCGATGGTAGAACGAAGCGGCGTCGAAGCCTGTAAAGCGGCGGTGCACAATCTTCTCGCGCAACGCGTCAGTGGGCTGATCATTAACTATCCGCTGGATGACCAGGATGCCATTGCTGTGGAAGCTGCCTGCACTAATGTTCCGGCTTTATTTCTTGATGTCTCTGACCAGACACCCATCAACAGTATTATTTTCTCCCATGAAGACGGTACGCGACTGGGCGTGGAGCATCTGGTCGCATTGGGTCACCAGCAAATCGCGCTGTTAGCAGGTCCATTAAGTTCTGTCTCGGCACGTCTGCGCCTGGCGGGCTGGCATAAATATCTCACTCGCAATCAAATTCAGCCGATAGCGGAACGGGAAGGCGACTGGAGTGCCATGTCCGGTTTTCAACAAACCATGCAAATGCTGAATGAGGACATCGTTCCTACTGCGATGCTGGTTGCCAACGATCAGATGGCGCTGGGCGCAATGCGCGCCATTACCGAGTCCGGGCTGCACGTTGGTGCGGATATCTCGGTAGTGGGATACGACGATACCGAAGACAGCTCGTGTTATATCCCGCCGTTAACCACCATCAAACAGGATTTTCGCCTGCTGGGGCAAACCAGCGTGGACCGCTTGCTGCAACTCTCTCAGGGCCAGGCGGTGAAGGGCAATCAGCTGTTGCCCGTCTCACTGGTGAAAAGAAAAACCACCCTTCCGCCCAATACGCAAACCGCTTCTCCCCAGGCGTTGGCAGATTCTTTAATGCAGCTGGCGCGACAAATTTCCCGACTCGAAAGCGGGCAGTGAGCGCAACGCAATTAATGTGAGTCAGCTCACTCATTAGGCACCCCAGGCTTTACACTTTATGCGTCCGGCTCGTATGTTGTGTGGAATTGTGAGCGGATAACAATTTCACACAGGATACAGCTATGACTATGATTACGGATTCACTGGCCGTCGTATTACAACGTCGTGACTGGGAAAACCCTGGCGTTACCCAACTTAATCGCCTTGCGGCACATCCCCCTTTCGCCAGCTGGCGTAATAGCGAAGAGGCCCGCACCGATCGCCCTTCCCAACAGTTGCGCAGCCTGAATGGCGAATGGCGCTTTGCCTGGTTTCCGGCACCAGAAGCGGTGCCGGAAAGCTGGCTGGAGTGCGATCTTCCTGACGCCGATACTATCGTCGTCCCCTCAAACTGGCAGATGCACGGTTACGACGCGCCCATCTACACCAACGTGACCTATCCCATTACGGTCAATCCGCCGTTTGTTCCCGTGGAGAATCCGACAGGTTGTTACTCGCTCACATTTAATGTTGATGAAAGCTGGCTACAGGAAGGCCAGACGCGAATTATTTTTGATGGCGTTAATTCGGCGTTTCATTTGTGGTGCAACGGGCGCTGGGTCGGTTACGGCCAGGACAGCCGTTTGCCGTCTGAATTTGACCTGAGCGCATTTTTACGCGCCGGAGAAAACCGCCTCGCGGTGATGGTACTGCGCTGGAGTGACGGCAGTTATCTGGAAGATCAGGATATGTGGCGGATGAGCGGCATTTTCCGTGACGTCTCGTTGCTGCACAAACCGACCACACAAATCAGCGATTTCCATGTTGCCACTCGCTTTAATGATGATTTCAGCCGCGCGGTACTGGAGGCAGAAGTTCAGATGTGCGGCGAACTGCGCGATGAGCTGCGGGTGACGGTTTCTTTGTGGCAGGGTGAAACGCAGGTCGCCAGCGGCACCACGCCTTTCGGCGGTGAAATTATCGATGAGCGTGGTGGTTATGCCGATCGCGTCACGCTACGTCTGAACGTCGAAAACCCGGCGCTGTGGAGCGCCGAAATCCCGAATCTCTATCGTGCGGTGGTTGAACTGCACACCGCCGACGGCACGCTGATTGAAGCAGAAGCCTGCGATGTCGGTTTCCGCGAAGTGCGGATTGAAAATGGTCTGCTGCTGCTGAACGGCAAGCCGGTGCTGATTCGCGGCGTTAACCGTCACGAGCACCATCCTCTGCATGGTCAGGTCATGGATGAGCAGACGATGGTGCAGGATATCCTGCTGATGAAGCAGAACAACTTTAACGCCGTGCGCTGTTCGCATTATCCGAACCATCCGCTGTGGTACACGCTGTGCGACCGCTACGGCCTGTATGTGGTGGATGAAGCCAACATTGAAACCCACGGCATGGTGCCAATGAATCGTCTGACCGATGATCCGCGCTGGCTACCGGCGATGAGCGAACGCGTAACGCGAATGGTGCAGCGCGATCGTAATCACCCGAGTGTGATCATCTGGTCGCTGGGGAATGAATCAGGCCACGGCGCTAATCACGACGCGCTGTATCGCTGGATCAAATCTGTCGATCCTTCCCGCCCGGTGCAGTATGAAGGCGGCGGAGCCGACACCACGGCCACCGATATTATTTGCCCGATGTACGCGCGCGTGGATGAAGACCAGCCCTTCCCGGCTGTGCCGAAATGGTCCATCAAAAAATGGCTTTCGCTGCCTGGAGAGACGCGCCCGCTGATCCTTTGCGAATACGCCCACGCGATGGGTAACAGTCTTGGCGGCTTCGCTAAATACTGGCAGGCGTTTCGTCAGTACCCCCGTTTACAGGGCGGCTTCGTCTGGGACTGGGTGGATCAGTCGCTGATTAAATATGATGAAAACGGCAACCCGTGGTCGGCTTACGGCGGTGATTTTGGCGATACGCCGAACGATCGCCAGTTCTGCATGAACGGTCTGGTCTTTGCCGACCGCACGCCGCATCCGGCGCTGACGGAAGCAAAACACCAGCAGCAGTTTTTCCAGTTCCGTTTATCCGGGCGAACCATCGAAGTGACCAGCGAATACCTGTTCCGTCATAGCGATAACGAGCTCCTGCACTGGTCGGTGGCGTTGGATGGCAAGCCGCTGGCAAGCGGTGAAATGCCTCTGGATGTTGCTCCACAAGATAAACAGTTGATTGAACTGCCTGAACTACCGCAGCCGGAAAGCGCCGGACAACTCTGGCTTACGGTACACGTAGTGCAACCGAACGCGACCGCATGGTCAGAAGCCGGACACATCAGCGCCTGGCAGCAGTGGCGTCTGGCGGAAAACCTCAGCGTGACACTCCCCGCCGCGTCCCAGGCCATCCCGCATCTGACCACCAGCGAAATGGATTTTTGCATCGAGCTGGGTAATAAGCGTTGGCAATTTAACCGCCAGTCAGGCTTTCTTTCACAGATGTGGATTGGCGATGAAAAACAACTGCTGACGCCGCTGCGCGATCAGTTCACCCGCGCACCGCTGGATAACGACATTGGCGTAAGTGAAGCGACCCGCATTGACCCTAACGCCTGGGTCGAACGCTGGAAGGCGGCGGGCCATTACCAGGCCGAAGCAGCGTTGTTGCAGTGCACGGCAGATACACTTGCCGACGCGGTGCTGATTACGACCGCTCACGCGTGGCAGCATCAGGGGAAAACCTTATTTATCAGCCGGAAAACCTACCGGATTGATGGTAGTGGTCAAATGGCGATTACCGTTGATGTTGAAGTAGCGAGCGATACACCGCATCCGGCACGGATTGGCCTGACCTGCCAGCTGGCGCAGGTCGCAGAGCGGGTAAACTGGCTCGGATTAGGGCCGCAAGAAAACTATCCCGACCGCCTTACTGCCGCCTGTTTTGACCGCTGGGATCTGCCATTGTCAGACATGTATACCCCGTACGTCTTCCCGAGCGAAAACGGTCTGCGCTGCGGGACGCGCGAATTGAATTATGGCCCACACCAGTGGCGCGGCGACTTCCAGTTCAATATCAGTCGCTACAGCCAACAACAACTGATGGAAACCAGCCATCGCCATCTGCTGCACGCGGAAGAAGGCACATGGCTGAATATCGACGGTTTCCATATGGGGATTGGTGGCGACGACTCCTGGAGCCCGTCAGTGTCGGCGGAATTCCAGCTGAGCGCCGGTCGCTACCATTACCAGTTGGTCTGGTGTCAAAAATAATACTAACCGGGCAGGCCATGTCTGCCCGTATTTCGCGTAAGGAAATCCATTATGTACTATTTAAAAAACACAAACTTTTGGATGTTCGGTTTATTCTTTTTCTTTTACTTTTTTATCATGGGAGCCTACTTCCCGTTTTTCCCGATTTGGCTACATGACATCAACCATATCAGCAAAAGTGATACGGGTATTATTTTTGCTGCTATTTCTCTGTTCTCGCTATTATTCCAACCGCTGTTTGGTCTGCTTTCTGACAAACTCGGGCTGCGCAAATACCTGCTGTGGATTATTACCGGCATGTTAGTGATGTTTGCGCCGTTCTTTATTTTTATCTTCGGGCCACTATTACAATACAACATTTTAGTAGGATCGATTGTTGGTGGTATTTATCTTGGCTTTTGTTTTAACGCCGGTGCGCCAGCAGTAGAGGCATTTATCGAGAAAGTCAGCCGTCGCAGTAATTTCGAATTTGGTCGCGCGCGGATGTTTGGCTGTGTTGGCTGGGCGCTGTGTGCCTCGATTGTCGGCATCATGTTCACCATCAATAATCAGTTTGTTTTCTGGCTGGGTTCTGGCTGTGCACTCATCCTCGCCGTTTTGCTCTTTTTCGCCAAAACGGATGCACCCTCTTCCGCCACGGTTGCCAATGCGGTAGGTGCCAACCATTCGGCATTTAGCCTTAAGCTGGCGCTGGAACTGTTCAGACAGCCAAAACTGTGGTTTTTGTCACTGTATGTTATCGGCGTTTCCTGCACCTACGATGTTTTTGACCAACAGTTTGCTAATTTCTTTACTTCGTTCTTTGCCACCGGTGAACAGGGTACGCGGGTATTTGGCTACGTAACGACGATGGGCGAATTACTTAACGCCTCGATTATGTTCTTCGCGCCGCTGATCATTAATCGCATCGGTGGGAAAAACGCCCTACTGCTGGCTGGCACTATTATGTCTGTACGTATTATTGGCTCATCGTTCGCCACCTCAGCGCTGGAAGTGGTTATTCTGAAAACGCTGCATATGTTTGAAGTACCGTTCCTGCTGGTGGGCTGCTTTAAATATATTACCAGCCAGTTTGAAGTGCGTTTTTCAGCGACGATTTATCTGGTCTGTTTCTGCTTCTTTAAGCAACTGGCGATGATTTTTATGTCTGTACTGGCGGGCAATATGTATGAAAGCATCGGTTTCCAGGGCGCTTATCTGGTGCTGGGTCTGGTGGCGCTGGGCTTCACCTTAATTTCCGTGTTCACGCTTAGCGGCCCCGGTCCGCTTTCTCTACTGCGTCGTCAGGTGAATGAAGTCGCTTAAGCAATTAATGTCGGATGCGGCGCGAGCGCCTTATCCGACCAACATATCAGGACGGAATGATCGCAATGAACATGCCAATGACCGAAAGAATAAAAGCAGGCAAGCTATTTACCGATATGTGCGAAGGCTTACCGGAAAAAAGACTTCGTGGGAAAACGTTAATGTATGAGTTTAATCACTCGCATCCATCAGAAGTTGAAAAAAGAGAAAGCCTGCTTAAAGAAATGTTTGCCACGGTAGGGGAAAACGCCTGGATAGAACCTCCCGTCTATTTCTCTTACGGTTCCAACATCCATATAGGCCGCAATTTTTATGCAAATTTTAATTTAACCATTGTCGATGACTACACGGTAACAATCGGTGATAACGTACTGATTGCACCCAACGTTACTCTTTCCGTTACGGGACACCCGGTACACCATGAATTAAGAAAAAACGGTGAGATGTACTCCTTTCCGATAACGATTGGCAATAACGTCTGGATCGGAAGTCATGTGGTTATTAATCCAGGCGTCACCATCGGGGATAATTCTGTTATTGGCGCGGGTAGTGTCGTCACAAAAGACATTCCACCAAACGTCGTGGCCGCTGGCGTTCCTTGTCGGGTTATTCGCGAAATAAACGACCGGGATAAGCAATATTATTACAAAGATTATAAAGTTGAGCCTTCAGTTTAAATAAGCACTGAAATAAATGTCGGATGCGCCACTGGGCACATCCGACAATAATTTACTCTTCCATCATCTGGCGAAACAAGCGTCGCATCATGCCTCTTTGACCCACAGCTGCGGAAAACGTGCTGGTGCAAAACGCAGGGTTATGATCATCAGCCCAACGACGCACAGCGCATGAAATGCCCAGTCCATCAGGTAATTGCCGCTGATACTACGCAGCACGCCAGAAAACCACGGGGCAAGCCCGGCGATGATAAAACCGATCCCCTGCATAAACGCCACCAGCTTGCCAGCAATAGTCGGTTGCACAGAGTGATCGAGAGCCAGCAGCAAACAGAGCGGAAATGCGCCACCCAGACCTAACCCACACACCATCGCCCACAATACCGGCAATTGCAGCGGCAGCCAGATAAGGCCGCAGAAACCCACCAGTTGTAACGCCAGTGCCAGCATTAAAAGTTTCCGCCGATCCTGATGGCGAGCCATAGCAGGCATCAGCAATGCCCCTGCGGCTTGCCCAAGCGTCATCAATGCCAGCAAGGAACCGCTGTACTGCGCGCTGGCACCAATCTCAATATAGAAAGCGGGTAACCAGGCAATCAGGCTGGCGTAACCGCCGTTAATCAGACCGAAGTAAACACCCAGCGTCCACGCGCGGGGAGTAAATACCACGCGAACCGGAGTGGTTGTTGTCTTGTGAGAAGAGGCGACCTCGCGGGCGCTTTGCCACCACCAGGCAAAGAGCGCAACAACGGCAGGCAGCGCCCACCAGGCGAGTGTTTGATACCAGGTTTCGCTATGTTGAACTAACCAGGGCGTAATGGCGGCACCAAGTCCACCGCCGCCCATCAGAGCCGCGGACCACAGCCCCATCACCAGTGGCGTACGGTGCTGAAACCGCCGCTTAATTACCGAAGGCATCACCGCCTGAATGATGCCGATCCCCACGCCACCAAGCAGTGCGCTGCTAAGCAGCAGCGCACTTTGGGGGTAAAGCTCACGCATCAATGCACCGACGGCAATCAGTAACAAACTGATGGCGACGCTGCGACGTTCGCTGACATGCTGATGAAGCCAGCTTCCGGCCAGTGCCAGCCCGCCCATGGTAACCACCGGCAGAGCGGTCAACAGGGCAGCCACGCTAAAGCTCATTCCGCTTGCCTGGCGCAATTGCGGTAGCAGTGGCCCGACGGAGGTGAGCAGTGGTCGCATATTAAGACCAATCAGCACCAGAACCAGCAGCATCGTGAACGTCTTTTGATGGTTACGCATGGCCGTCAGAACGGTTTGGTCGGCAGATATTTACCATCTAAGGTGATGACCGCACGTTCGCCACCTTCCGGGTCCGCCACTTTCTTAACGTCGAGTTTGAAGTTAATCGCGCTGATAATGCCATCGCCAAACTTCTCATGAACCAACGCTTTCAGGGTTGTGCCGTACACCTGCAACATTTCATAGAAACGATACATCGTTGGGTCGGTTGGAATACGGTTATCAATGCAGCCACGCAGTGGAATCATCTGCAACAGTAGAATGGCGTCTTCGTCGAGATCCAGCTTCGTTCCGACCAGGCGGGCGGCGTCGGCAGGAAGCGCCTGCTGCCCCAGCAAAGCCGCGGTTACAAAGGCTTCTGCCAGACCGGTGCCGTCGGCAATCTCGGCAAATGAGAGATCTTTTTTAGCTTTGCTGAGCAAAATGGCATCGGCAAGATCAAGACGAATATTGCGGTTAATTTGCGACTGAATCATGGTGGATCTCCTGATGGTTTAAAAATAAGGTTACGCTGCGGTCGGTTGGCGTAGCGGTATGGCACAAACGCGAGGATTAGCTGCCAGTGGCACAAACTGGCGGGTTGCGCCGTCAAAAGCTGCGATGCTGCCGCTTTCGATGTCGTAGACCCAGCCGTGCAGGGCGATCCGCCCCTCTTCGAGCGCCAGGCGCACCGATGGATGAGTTTGCAAATTAGCCAACTGAGCAATGACGTTTTCACGTACCATCGCCGCAGCTTTTGACGGTAAATCGGGATGCGGGCGCGCCTCATTAACGACGCGGGCTGAATCGGCATAACGCAGCCAGTGGGAGACGGCAGGCATATGGTCCATGCACTGACAGCTGGCAATGGCGGTCATCGCGCCACAGTTGGAATGACCGCAAATCACAATGTCAGATACCCGAAGCGCAGCGACGGCATACTCCACCGAAGCAGAAACGCCACCGGGTTCCGGCCCGTAGGAAGGGACGATATTGCCCGCGTTGCGAATAACGAACAGATCGCCAGGCTCACGTTGCGTCACCAGCTCAGGGACCAGACGGCTGTCGGAGCAGGAGATAAAAAGTGTGCGCGGGCTTTGCTGTGTCGCCAGCTGTTTAAACAAGGCTTCCCGCTTCGGAAATGCCTCGCGCTGGAATTTAAGGAATCCATCAATAATCTCTTTCACCGTTAACCTCTGTCTGTCTCTGGAATGAGAGGCAGACTACTCGCCGATTGTCATAAGGTAAAAGTCTCATTTATGATGGGTTCTATTGGATTTACTTATAGGTTGGCGAATGCTCTCTCGACATATCAATTATTTTCTTGCCGTGGCTGAACATGGCAGCTTTACCCGTGCCGCCAGTGCGTTGCACGTCTCCCAGCCTGCGCTTTCCCAGCAGATTCGCCAGTTAGAGGAAAGTTTGGGCGTGCCGCTGTTTGACCGTAGCGGGCGAACGATTCGTCTCACTGATGCAGGAGAAGTCTGGCGACAGTACGCCAGCCGGGCGTTACAGGAACTGGGGGCGGGTAAACGGGCGATTCATGATGTTGCCGATCTGACGCGAGGATCGCTGCGTATCGCCGTCACTCCCACCTTTACAAGCTACTTTATCGGCCCTTTAATGGCGGATTTCTATGCGCGCTACCCCGGCATCACGCTCCAGCTACAGGAAATGTCGCAGGAGAAAATCGAAGATCTGCTTTGCCGCGACGAGCTGGACGTTGGGATTGCCTTCACGCCTGTGCATTCGCCGGAGCTGGAGGCAATTCCTTTACTGACAGAAAGTTTAGCGTTAGTCGTGGCGCAACATCATCCGCTGGCTGCCTGTGAACATGTGGCGTTGAGTCGCTTGCATGATGAAAAACTGGTCCTGCTCAGCGCGGAATTTGCCACCAGAGAGCAAATTGACCACTACTGCGAGAAAGCGGGGCTACATCCACAGGTGGTCATTGAGGCGAACTCAATTAGCGCGGTTCTGGAGCTGATTCGCCGCACTTCCCTTTCCACATTGTTGCCAGCAGCGATTGCCACACAACATGAAGGGCTTAAAGCTATTTCTCTTGCCCCACCACTACTGAAGAGAACGGCGGTTTTGTTGCGGCGGAAAAATAGCTGGCAGACAGCCGCCGCGAAGGCATTTTTGCAAATGGCGTTGGATAAATGCGCGGTTGTTGGCGGGAATGAATCGCGGTAACCACTGACACAATTGCCTGATGCGCTACGCTTATCAGGCCTACGAGTTCAGTGCTCTACGTAGGCCGGATAAGGCGTTCACGCCGCATCCGGCATAAACTACGCTCGCTTTGTCAACACACAGCCCAGCCGATCACCGTTTGTAATCGATGGCTTCTGGCTGCTCCAGATATACGGTGGTTTGTGCCGGTTGTGTGCTGGCAATCACCTTGCCGCCACGTACCGAATAACGTACCGGAACCTGACGGCGCAGCGCATCAAACCCATTTTCAGCCGGTAGGATAATCAGGTTAGCGCTTTTTCCGGCGGCAATGCCGTAATCCTGCAAATTCAACGTCCTGGCACTGTGGTGGGTGATTAAATTCAGGCCATCGTTAATCTGCCCGTAGCCCATCAGCTGGCAAACATGCAGCCCCATATGCAGCACTTGCAGCATATTCGCCGTTCCCAGCGGATACCACGGATCGAAGACATCATCGTGACCAAAGCAGACGTTAATGCCGGACTCCAGCATCTCTTTAACGCGCGTGATGCCGCGACGTTTTGGATAGGTATCGAAACGTCCTTGTAGATGAATATTGACCAACGGGTTGGCGACAAAGTTAATACCGGACATTTTCAGCAAGCGGAACAGGCGTGAGGTATACGCCCCGTTATAGGAGTGCATTGCCGTGGTGTGGCTGGCGGTGACTCGCGCGCCCATGCCTTCACGGTGCGCCAGGGCAGCAACGGTTTCGACAAAGCGCGACTGTTCGTCATCAATCTCATCACAGTGAACGTCGATGAGACGGTCGTATTTTTGCGCCAGGGCGAAGGTTTTATGCAGCGACTCCACGCCGTATTCACGGGTAAATTCAAAATGCGGAATCGCCCCCACTACATCTGCCCCTAAGCGTAACGACTCTTCCAGCAACGCTTCACCGTTGGGATACGACAAAATCCCTTCCTGCGGGAAGGCGACGATTTGCAGATCAATCCACGGCGCGACTTCCTGCTTCACTTCCAGCATTGCTTTCAGCGCAGTCAGCGTTGCATCCGAAACATCGACATGGGTACGCACATGCTGAATGCCGTTGGCAATCTGCCATTTCAGCGTTTGCCAGGCGCGTTGTTTCACATCGTCATGGGTTAATAACGCTTTGCGCTCGGCCCAGCGTTCAATGCCTTCAAACAGCGTGCCAGACTGATTCCAGTTCGGTTGTCCGGCGGTTTGCGTGGTGTCCAGGTGAATATGTGGCTCCACAAACGGCGGTATAACTAAACCTTGTTCGGCATCCAGGCTGTTTTCAGTTACGGGCATCACCCCGGATTGCGCATCAATGGCGCTGATTTTTCCGTCCAGCAGATGAATCTGCCACAGCCCCTCTTTGCCGGGTAACCGGGCGTTAATAATTGTCTGTAAAGCGTTATTCGACACTGTTAGCCTCCACATGCGTCATTGCAGCCGTCGTTTTGCGATTCAAAATCGGGTTAAGGATCAGATAGCTCAGCGCGCCACCTAATACCGCGTTGACCGGAACAATACCCGGTAACCAGTGGCCTGCGGCAATCCCCAAGGCGACCGCCAGAATCGCCACCCAATTGACACTCATCATACGCGTGGTCGCAAAGTGCTCATAGCGGCGACGGTTCATCAGATAGTCAGCGATGATCACGCCCCCTACCGGAGGAATAGCTGCCGAAAGGAAGGTCAGCCAGCCGACAAAATTGTTATACAACCATAATGCGCAGACCGTACCGATAATACCGTTAATCACCGAAAGGGTTTTACTCGACATCCCGGTAATGTTGGCGAAACCTAAACCCGACGCATAAAGTGCGTTATCGTTGGTGGTCCAGATATTCAGCCCCAGCACCACAATCGCAGGTAGCAGCAGACCCTGAGCAATCATCACATCAGAGATATCCGCCATCCCCAGTGCCGCCGCGCCCGCTGCACCGAAAATAAACATCAACGAGTTGCCGAGGAAAAAGGCCACCATCGCCACCAGCACCGCCAGTTTGGCATTACGACCAAACCGGACAAAGTCAGCGGTGAGCGTGCCCGCACTGATAAATGACCCCACAACCAGCGCCAGCGCGACATTGAAATCTAACGGTTGTGCGGGAACGACCGCTTTTAATGCGTCCAGGCCGCCCATGCCGTTAACGGCCAACCACACGGAATAACCGCCAAGACAGGCGATAGCCGGAACTGCAATCACCGAAAGAACCGTCAGCGCCGAAATGCCAAAAAAGACGGTGACGGTCATCAGTAAACCGGAAACGGCAATCAGCAAATTAATATCCAGCCCGGTTGCCTTACCCACCGGAATAGCAAACATCGCCACACCGACGCCAAACCAGCCAACCTGAGTTCCGCCCAGTAGCAGTGAAGGCAGCCATGAGCCTTTAACACCAAACGAGAAGCGAGCAAGAAGATGAGTGGTCAGGCCGGTTTTTGCGCCAATGTAACCGAGAAATGAAGTGTAAATACCGAGGAGAAGATTACCGATGAGAACTGCGAGGAAGAAATCATGATAGCTAAGACCGGTTCCGAGAGTGCCGCCGGTCCACATACTGGCGGAAAAGAAGGTTAATCCCAGCATGACGAACGTCAATGCCAATACCCCTTTCCGCGCCGACTGCGGGACTGGCCCCTGGCTAAAGTTGTTATCTTGCGACACGAAATTCCCCCTTTTTGCTGTTTGAAACCCAAAAAATCCGCCGCATTCTATTCATCTGAAGATAAAAAGCAATCGTTTTCGTGGGGAAATATATTTTTTATATGAATGAGTGCAAAAAGGTGGGGGAAAAATTATCCACGGTTCAGGCCTGTGGGCATGATAAGACGCGTCAGCGTCGCATCAGGCATCTGCGCACGGTGTCGGATGCGGCGCGAGCGCCTTATCCGACCTACGGTTCAGACCTGTAGGCATGATAAGACGCGCCAGCGTCGCATCAGGCATCTGCGCATGGTGTCGGATGCGGCGCGAGCGCCTTATCCGACCTACGGTTCAGGCCTGTAGGCATGATAAGACGCACCAGCGTCGCATCAGGCATCGGCGCACGGTGTCGGATGCGGCGCGAGCGCCTTATCCGACCTACGGTTCAGGCCTGTAGGCATGATAAGACGCGCCAGCGTCGTATCAGGCATCTGCGCACGGTGTCGGATGCGGCGCGAGCGCCTTATCCGACCTACGGTTCAGGCCTGTAGGCATGATAAGACGCGCCAGCGTCGTATCAGGCATCTGCGCACGGTGTCGGATG